>JANQST010000010.1 GCA_028279155.1 Cyclobacteriaceae bacterium | reverse complement strand
TGGCTGCACAGGCTGCTTACCGGCTACATTATACTTTGGGTAGGAGTAGCTGCCTCTGCAATAATTGTCCTTTTTCAGGCTCCCCAATACTATCAGTTAGTAGGAGCTATAAGCCTTTTCGGGTTCAGCATTTTTGTCTGGCTCGTAGGAATATACGGACTCAAGGACACCCGACTTTTTATCCAAGTAGAAGAAGCTCTAAGCAGTAGAAAAAGATATGAGAAATCCGGCCTCAACGAGCAAGATGCTGAACGCTACCTTCGAAGACTTGAGGAATACATTGAAATCCAAAAACCTTACCTTGACAGTAGCATTAGCCTCAAAAAAATGGCTGAAGAACTCAATATCAGTGAGAACCATCTTTCACAAACCATTAACCAAAAATTGAATTGCAATTTCTTTGACCTGATCAACGAATATCGAATTGAGGAATTCAAAAGTAAGGTCATTCAAAATGAATATGACTACCTGACCCTTTTTGCCATCGCCCAGCAATGTGGATTCAATTCCAAGTCTACTTTCAACATTGCCTTCAAAAAAATGACCGGGATTACTCCTTCAAAGTACAGGTCTCAAATGGGAGAATTAGTCCCGAATTAGTATTTCCCTACACGATCGAACCTTTTTGATCCATTTATATCAGCCACCTATATAGTGCTGCTCGTATGTTTGGAAAAAACGATCATGCTACAACACAAACTCAAATCATTGGTGCTAGTTGCGCTCTTACTTACAACCTCGAGAATGCACGCTCAGACAGCAGGAAAAAAAGATGAAGCTGTTATAAAGGCTAGAATTGATCAGTTCGTTGCAGATTTCAAATCTGGCAATGGAGCGGGATTTGTTGACATTTTTTCCGATTCCTATTACTCTCCTCAAAAGAAAAAAGGACTCATTCAATCCATTGAGCAAATGGCCCAAAACTATAGGATTGATTATGAGATTCAAGTGGATGAAATAAAAGTAGATCAGGATATGGCCTATGAGGTAGGATCCTTTCGTTCGACACTCACTCCAAAAGCGCAGGGGGATGTGATAAGCGAATCATACGATTTTCTGGACGTTTGGGAACGAGAATCTGACGGAAAATGGAGAATAACGAAAGCAATGAAAATCAAGAAAGAAAATTGAGTACTATGGAATACCTTAAAACTTCTGCAAGAAAGACTGGTCTGGTATTGGGGATTTTCCTGGTAATCTTCGGGTTGATCTACAGGTATGGAGAGCTGGATCGTTTTCCGATACTTGGATGGATATTCTATCTGGCAATTCCATTTTTTATGTACCGGTGGTATAAAGCAATTGATAGGACAGGGCTGGATTTTAAGACCAGTTTTAAATGGACATTTTTTCTGTCATTAATTGGGAATGGGATCTACACTGTATTTGTCTATGTCTTCAACAAATTCTTTGATGATTCGCTGCTCCAAAAAACTTATTTACAAGGAATACAACGATTAGAAGATAAAGGAACAACTGGAGAAGAGTTGGAGCTTTCAAAAAAACAAATGGAGTTATTCACAACTGCTGAGTTGTTTTCGCTAACCATTTTTATCCAATTAGTACTTTTTTCTCTTTTATGCGGATTGATCTATGGTTTTATCGCAAAAAGAAGAAATGGATAAGAAATGAAAGCCTCGCTGTTTCATAAGCATGAATTATTGAATTTTTCGTTAAACATTGTACATTCAATAACCTCAAAAAATTGAGACAGTGAGCTTTCTATTTTTCTGAATTGCGTAATACAAAGGTTCAACCAACTTTATCCAATTCCTCTCTTAAAAACCCAGCGACCCTTTTCATTCCTTGTAAGCCTTCAGGGTTTTTATCCTCAGCCCCAGTATTGTAGTTAGTGTTTGTATTAACGTCATAGAAGAAGCGCTCGCCAGACTCGTTTTGCAAAAACTCCATTCCTGCAATTTCAATATTATTGGCAGCCAAAAACGCCTCACATTTCTCGATTTCAGGAATATCGAAACCTTCCAATATGTTGAACTCAGGCGCTTTGCTTTCGGTCTTTGATGGAATCTCACAAGCATCCGCAGGACACAATTCAAAACTTCCTCCTGTGTCAATCTGAACGGCATAATAGAATTTACCTGCGATGAATTCCATTCGAACAATCTGCTGATCTTTAGGTGGGATGTATTCCTGAACGAGAATTACTCCGTCGACCGTCAGTTCTTCCAGTGGTGTGGTTTCCAGTAACAACTCCAGTTCCTGCCTTGAATTCATCAATCGAACACCATGACCCTTCCCTCCCATGTTCGGCTTAATAATAAACGGTCGCTCATTAAAGGAGTACGATGCATCAATTACTTCTTCTTTGCCTACAGCAACAATGGTTTTTGGTGTTTGTAGTCCAAACTGACGTAGCGCAATGTGTTGCTCCGCTTTACTTACCTCTAACTGAAGCGCTCTTCTACTATTGATTACTCTTCGGTTGTTTGCTTCGAGCCATGCCAGGATTGGAGCTGTCAAATCTTTGGCATACAAATTTCCACGCAAAAAAGAAGAAGCACTCATTCGATTGTAAAAGACCCCATTTGGTGGTGTTTCTGTTAGATCAACGTTACCTTTTGTTAGGTTCCAATCATAGTAGTCCGTTCGATCCTGTTCCAGGTTCTTCTTCAGTGGAGCAATCCACTCTTCATTTTCATGAATGATATAAACCGATGATGTGTCGCTTTTTTCCATATTTAACCAGGATGAATTTGTTTAACTGTGAAACATTGCATTGGGTTCTACTAAAAGATGTGATTGCTCATTTTCGTCTTTCAATGGACAATTACAACCACACATGAAGTCCATTTTGTAAAGCCCTTGATCATCCTGTAACTTAGTTAGGCGAAAACAGCCTTAACCATGAAGTACTTATCCCTCATTTCTGTCATTATTCTAACAGCATTTGCAAGCACATATGCTCCTAATGAAAATATTGCCAACTACCTGGAAGCTGATATTGATTACCTGGTAGATTTCTACAAAAAGCGACACCAGAACCCTGAGATTTCATTAATGGAAAAAGAGACTGCAAAAGATCTGGCCAACGAGCTAAAAAAAGCTGGATATGAGGTCACGGAAAATTTTGGCGGTTATGGCATTGTTGGAATTCTTAAAAATGGAAAAGGTCCTACCATCCTATATCGAACCGATATGGATGCGCTACCAATGGCAGAAAAAACAGAGCTCGATTATGCCAGCAGCACCATGATCGAGTACAGTGGAGTAAAAGTTGGGACAATGCATTCATGTGGGCATGATGTACACATGACCACATTGTTGGGAACAGCCCGGGCAATGGCAGAAATGAAAGATCAATGGAAAGGAACACTTATGCTAATAGGGCAGCCGGCAGAAGAGATTGGTGCAGGCGCGAGGATGATGTTGGAGGCCGGACTTTATGATAAATTCGGGGTTCCTGATTATGGCGTAGGCCTCCATAGTAGTCCAACCATTGCTGCAGGCCAGGTGGGTTTTGGAAAAGGCTACACAATGGCTAACACTGAAAGTATTGACATTAAAGTATATGGATACGGAGCACATGGTGCCTCTCCACACATGTCCATTGATCCAGTGGTTATTGCAAGTATGATTGTGATGGACTTGCAGACTATTGTAAGTCGCAACCTTAAGCCTACAGAGTCAGCCGTTGTTACTGTTGGGGCGATTCAAGGTGGGGTTAAACACAATATCATTCCGGATGAAGTGATGTTAAAACTTACAGTCAGAACCTACACAGAAGAAGTTCGAACCATGGTTCATAAACGAATTCGTGAGATCAGTAAGGGTGTAGCTATTGCTGCGGGATTATCCGAGGATCGACTCCCTGAAGTAACAATACCGGAAGATTTTACGCCTGCTAATTATAATAACCCTGAGCTTGTTGATCGCTTAACTACTTCTGCAGGTAAAGCCATTGGGGCTGACAATGTAATCTATGCGGAACCACAAATGGTCGGTGAAGATTTTTCCAGGTACGGATCCACGGAAGATAAGGTGCCTACTGTGCTGTATTGGCTTGGAACTGTCCCCGATGCGAGAATGAAATCCGGAGATTTGCCTGGATTACATTCCCCTTTTTACTACCCGGATCCACAAAAGTCGATTGAAACCGGAGTGAAGGTAACTTCTCAGGGATTAATTGATTTATTCAATGACAAATTGATGAAGTAGGCTTCCGAAAGTTCTACATGTCATGCCGTTCTTGAAACGGCATCTTACCTCCATACAACGGAGGATACCGTGTCAAGCACGGTATGACAAAGTATCTCCATTGTAGTAGTACTCAAAACTCAACAAAGTAGTTTGGCTTAGACTTGGTTAATCGGGCGAAATACTTTTCTCCCTTGTACTTGATGGTCATCACATTCGATTGATCGGGGAAAACTTCAGTGAAAAAGTCTGCCACGATTTCCAGTTTTTTCCAATCGGTTGCGGATTTGAATTTAAAATTCAGAAAATAGACATCGCTTACCAGGACAGAAGATACGAATTCCAACTCCTTCAATTTGTCATTAACAGTAAATGTTAAATGCTGCCGGAAATATTTTTCTATGTCCTCTTTATTCGCATCCACAAACTGCTCAATGCCAGCTCTATTAAATTCTGAGTTGAAATTTCGAATGACATTTTGCAGATCATCCGTGAATACTTTAACAGAAAGAAAAGACTCCTGCTTCTCTGAATCGTGGTTCAACTCCACCACGGATATATAGATCGCATGATTGGGTACCAATAAACACAGAAAAAGTAAAACGCTAGAATACATGGGGTACTGATCTGACTATTGTTATACGTGTACTGACAAAATGTACGTTCAAGTTACATCTGGCAGAGTTATTGCAAAAGATCGATCAAATTAAATCTCACATGAAGAATTTAAGACTCCTCATTATTGTAATGTGCGCCATAGGTGCAATAGATAGTTCAGGTCAACTTCTAAAGGACTTGAAAAAGAAAGCAGAGAAAGTAATCCCAACAAAATCGGGACTTACGGAAGATGAAGTCGGACGTGGCTTAAAAGAGGCCTTAAATAAAGGCATAGAAAAAGGAGTTACCAGTGTTTCCAAACCTGACGGCTATTTCAAAGACCCCATTCTAAAGATCTTGATGCCCTCTGAAGCAAAAAGTGTCGAGTCTAAATTGCGAAGTGTTGGACAGGGTAAGTTGGTCGATGACGCGATTGTCTCAATGAACCGGGCAGCCGAAGACGCTGCAAAAGGAGCACTCCCGCTTTTTAAAGATGCCATCAAAGCAATGACAATCAAGGATGCAATGAACATCTTACGGGGAGAAGACGATGCTGCTACTCAATACCTGGATGGAGCGACAAGGAATCCACTAACTAGTAAGTTTCTGCCGATCATTAAAGCTTCACTGGATAAAGTCGGGGCTACCAAACATTGGAGTGCGGTCTTCAATACCCACAACAAAATTCCTTTTGTAAAAAAGGTTAATCCGAATCTGGAGGAACATGTAACTGAACGTGCCATCAATGGATTGTTTGTTCTCGTTGCTAAGGAGGAAAAAGAGATCCGGGATAATCCAGCCGCTCGAACCACTGATCTATTGAAGAAGGTATTTGAATAATTCAGCGTTCGGTTAGTAACACTGCTTTGCGTAACTTTCTCGCCTAACCAAAGCAGCACTATGTTCCGAAAGTTCTCATTCCTCTTTTTGGCAATCATCCTTGGTTGCAGTCAGCAAAAAGAACCAGTTACCATTGACCTGAATGAATTGACGATAGCCAGCATTCATGCAGCTTACGAAGAAGGCCAATACTCAAGTGAGCAGCTGGTAACTGCTTATCTAGAAAGAATCGAACAGGAAAATGAGAAGCTCAATGCGTTGACGGTTATCAACCCTAAAGCATTGGATATCGCAAAAGCACTGGATCGAGAGTTTGAAGAGAATGGCACACTTCGGCCTTTGCATGGAATCCCAATGATCGTCAAGGACAATTTCAACACGAAGGGGATGGAAACAACTGCCGGAGCGCTTGCACTTAAAGATTTTATTCCTGAAGAAGATGCTTTTATGGTCGATCAGCTGGTGAAGGCTGGCGCGATTATCCTGGCAAAATCCAACATGGCAGAATGGGCTTTTAGTCCGATGCATTCGGAAAGCTCAACTTTTGGCACTACTCGAAATCCTTATAACCTAGATCATGTTCCTGCCGGCTCAAGCGGGGGAACAGCTGCTGCTATAGCCAATAATATTGGGGTGATCGGTTTGGGTACCGACACCGGAAACTCCATCCGGGGGCCTTCTTCCCACTGCTCATTGGTCGGGTTCCGATCCACGCTAGGGTTGACAAGCAGGAGTGGTGTGGTGCCTCTTTATCTAAGAAATGATGTAGCAGGTCCAATGATGAGAACGGTCGAAGATGCGACCAGGGTGTTGGAAGTGATCGCCGGATATGATCCGTTAGATCCGCTCACCAAATATTCAGATGGAAAGATTCCCGAGAACTACACACAGTTTTTACAGAAAGATGGATTGAACGGAGCTAGAATCGGGGTTTTGAGAGAGCTGAGTGAAAATGATCCCAACCTCGAGGTTCAGGCGCTCTTTGAGCAAGCCATCGTTGATTTACAATCGCTGGGAGCTGAAATTGTAGATCCTGTGGGTGTTCCGGATTTTACAGACCTGAGGAGAAACCAATGGTGTGACATGTTTCGTCAAGACATTGAAGATTACCTGGCAACGTATGTAAAACGAGACACGATGAAGACGCTAGAGGACATTGCACGAGTAGGTACCACCTCAGAATATGCACGGGAGGGAGTTGAGTATTTCCTTACAGCTTCCGGAAGAAATCCCAATCCGGAAATCGAATGCCTTGATTCGTATACCGATGAGCGAAGGATTGCTTTCAGAGAAGCCATCGAAAAGCGGATGGATGAATTAAGATTGGACGCCATTGTGTATCCTTCATGGAATCACCAACCAGCATTGATAGACTCTTTCCAAACTCAATACCGTGGAGACAACAGCCAGATCATTGCGCCACATACCGGTCAACCGGCATTCACAGTACCGATGGGATTTACAAGTGGAAACCTGCCGGCAGGATTGCAATTCCTTGGAAGAATGTATGCGGAACCAACGTTGATCAAACTGACCTATGCGTATGAACAAGGCACACAACATCGGGTGCCCCCTTCTGGAAGCAATTAATTCTCTAACTCTCCAAGATCAATTTTGATCCTACTTTCTGAATACGCCCCAAAAACTCCCAAACCATTTGTAATGTTGGTCGGCAGTGGAACCGGCTCTCCTGAAAATAAATCAGGAAACTGGTTGTCTTCATGTGCTCCAAATGCAGTGACAAAATCATAGTATGTCTTTGTTACTGATTTCACTGACAGGTAATACCCTGTGTTGTATTCAGGGTTATAATATTCCGGATTGGCCAGCTCCCATACATCGGCAAGAAACTCAACGGTTACTTCATCATTTTCAAATGCTCCGTCTTCAAAGAAGAGCCGTAAGTTGAACCCATCATCGGAAGGTGGATTGATCCAGGGCAGGTTGGAATCATAGTTGGTCGCACCAAGAAATTCCTGAACGTCATCAGGTGAATTCGTCCATTCTGAAACCACTGAAACCTCGTAGTAGTTGTCCACATCTACTTCATCCGTAATAGTGAATTTAAAGGCCGCAAACTCATCACCTTCAACGTTGATCCGTCTTCCAGCATAATTGGCATCTGCAATCAGCGGTGGAGACGGAATAATCACTTCCGCAGAAACGGACTGGTAGCCTTCTGAAGAAGCTCTAACTGTCAGATGATCGTTGGGCTGTAGATCCGTAATAGCTACAAAAAAGGGAAGGAATTGTTCCGATGTGTTTAATTCGACCGGAATGTCAATCCCGTTTTTTTCTACTTCTACTTGTGCACTGGACATCCACATTTCCCAAAGATTTGCGGGCACCTCCACTCCTACTGATCTCGTCAAAAGGATGATCAAAGAATCACCCGGGGCAGCATAGGAATAGAGTACCAATTTGGGATCGTGATCAGGAATATCCACGTTCACTTCTTGTTCGAAGAAATCTTCACAACTCAATAGCAAAGCCCCCAATATGATAAAATATAGTTTTTTCATTTACTTAAACTTATAGGTGTAACTAAAGGTCGGAATGATCGGAAACAACGCCACCTGCTTCAGCTGCCGTGTCTGCTGAGACGTACGATCATCAAACGTTTGATCGAAGTAGTAGAAAAATGGATTGGCCCTGTTGTACGCATTATAAATCCCAATACTCCAGATGCGCTGTCCGTTCCGCTTGTTTTTCTTGAATCGAAGACCTACGTCCGCTCGATGGTAGCTTCGCATTCGGAAGCCATTTCGACCCTGGTAGTGCTCCGCCTCTGCATCCCCCCCAAAGAGGCCCCACCCAAGACTATTGGGTGAAATAAGAACATTCGGCAACATTACATTGTACCGAGCTTCGCCCAATGTGATCGCATTCCCTGTCCCATATACCCAGGTAACAGAAATGTCGGTACGGTCACTGATTTCATACGAAACCAGCATACCTATATCGTGTCTTCGGTCGTACTTGTAGGGAAATGTTTCTCCGAAATTCACATTCGAAAATTGTCTGTCGGACTTTGAAATCGTATATCCCAGCCATCCATTGATCCGGCCTTCCCTCTTGTGGAGCAAAAATTCGATCCCACGGGAAGTTCCAACCCCATCGGTCTCAACTTTTTCTTGCCAATCGTCTGCAGTCTCTGCCCAGTTTTCTCCTTCCGCATAAACCACCAGGTTTTCCATTCGTTTGTAGTAAGCCTCCACGGTCAGCTCAGCACCAAGTGCGTCGATTGCTTTTGTGAATGCTCCAGTCACCTGTTTCGATTTTTGTGGTTTT
>JANQST010000008.1 GCA_028279155.1 Cyclobacteriaceae bacterium | reverse complement strand
AGCATTGGGAACCATCGAGAAAGAAGTTGAACCCATTGTCCTTCAACCTAAAATGGTATTGGATAATGAGATCAATAATATTGAACTGCTTAATGCTTTGAAAGATGAAGAAAGAATGCTGGTTAATAACCCCGGTGCTTCATATACACTTGTTTATGAAAATCCCGAGAAAGGACCGGTCTCAATATTTCTACGATCACAAGGGTATTACACTGAATGGATGCGGGAAGATTGGTTAAAGGAGGAAGACCCAGAAATGGTGGAACTGATTGTTATGAAGCCAAGACAGTGGCTGAAGTTAATGGCTCCTGGGTACAAGGCTGTTGAAGCAGAAATGGAATCACTTTTTTGGGCAAGCAAATTTGGCAGTCATGAAAATTAATCCATGGATCGTCATGATTTTTTCAATGATGCTTTCGGGCTGTTCGAAAGACCTTTACAAGCAAAAATTGATTCCTAATTCGAGAAATAAGGCATTAAATAATCCCTACGGAGCATTCATGGAATTGCAAACAGTGGATAATCAGCATTCTGGTGAATTCATTGCTCATTCTGATGATACGCTTTACCTGCTTACCGAGTCAAAACTGATAAGAACACCATCAAATGAAATAGAGCGTTTTGAGATTGTTCTCACCCAAAACAGCTCAAAAAAGTACCTGAGAATGACTGGTATAAGTGTTATTCCATCATTATTGGGTTCCGCAATTCATAGTTCCGAGTATGGAGGTAGCTTCTTGTTGTTTGGAACCCTAACAGCAATTCCCGGACTAATTGCTTCAGCAGTTGAATCGAGGAAAAAACCACATGTGATTGCTTATCCTGATCAGTCTCTGGAATTCTTTCAACAGTATGCAAGATTCCCATATCAAATTCCGGAAGGGCTTGAATTGAATGACCTTTCGGATGCATCCGAGTCACCACTTACCCAAAATTAAATGGTCCATAATCTGCACTAAAAACGTTGCTTGAATTGGAATGATCCTGAAAGAAGCTAAAATTCCTTTTCAAAATCTATTTCTAGTCTAATTCCAAAATCTGTAACATTGGGAACTCCCCGATTGTTAATTCGTTTTAGGAGTTTAAATATCATCTTGAATGTCTTCAATTTTAAGTGTCGATCAAGTTTCAAAGATTTACCAAAGCGGCAGCAAAACAGTTCAGGTTCTAGACGAAATCAATTTCAATGTTAAGGAAGGGAAAACGATGGCTATCGTGGGTCCATCAGGTAGTGGAAAAACTACACTCCTTGGCCTGTGTGCCGGATTGGATAGTGTAAGCGAAGGATCAGTGACCTTAAACAATGTATTGCTCAATAAACTCAGTGAAGATGAGTTAGCATTGGTTCGTAACAAGTTTGTCGGTTTCGTATTTCAAAATTTTCAGTTGATCCCAACACTCACAGCCTTAGAAAACGTGATGGTCCCGTTGGAATTGCGGGGGATCAAGGGAGCAAAAGAGATTTCTGAAGATTTACTGTCGCGGGTTGGGCTTCAAGACAGAATGGATCATTATCCAACCCAACTATCTGGAGGAGAACAGCAACGAGTAGCTATCGCCAGAGCTTTTTCAAATAACCCAAGGATACTGTTTGCTGACGAGCCAACAGGAAACCTGGACGAGGAAACAGGGAAAGCAATTGAGAATTTGTTATTCGAGATCAATAAAGAAAAAGGAACAACCTTGATCATCGTGACGCACGATATTGATCTTGCTAATAAAACAGATCAAATCATACGACTTAAGGGAGGTAAGATCGCTAGCTAAATTGAGATTTGGACAAGAAGATTACCATATCACGAGAAAAGTATAGTAGCTCCTGGCCTTTAAAAATGGCTTGGAGAGATAGCCGGAAAAGCAGAGGAAAGCTGATGCTTTTCATCGCTTCGATCTCACTAGGCATTGCTGCGCTAGTAGGAATTACATCCTTTCGAGAAAACCTAATTGAAGAGATTAACGACCAGGCAAAGAGCTTGCTTGGCGCCGATTTTTCAGTTGACGATAGAACACCTTTACCAGATAGTCTTTTTACCAAATTCAAACGGTTCAGCTCATCAACCTCAAAAGAAACTTCCTTTTCTTCGATGGTGCTTTTTCCAAGTACAGGAGGGACTCGGTTAGTGCAGGTCCGTGCTTTGGAAGGAGACTATCCTTATTACGGAAGCATAGAAACGGATCCTCCCAATGCTTCTAAAGACTTTAGAAAAGGGCAATTTGCCATCGTCGATGAAAAGCTGATGCTCCAATACAGCGCGATTCTAGGCGACACGGTCATGGTGGGTAATCTGGGGTTTGAGATAATGGGGAAGGTTCGAAAGATTCCCGGGCAATCAGATTTCGGAACTTCGGTGGCGCCTGTTGTTTACATTCCAAGGCAGTTCATGGAAGAAACGGGCCTCATAAAAAAAGGAAGTCGAATCAGGTACACCACCTATTTTCAATTTGATCCTAAAATTGATACGGCCGGTCTTTGGTCAGAGACTGTAAGCACATCCGAAAGCTACGGATATGATGTTGATACGGTGGAGGAGGAAAAAGAAAACGCAGGTCAGGCATTTCGCGACCTTTCAGCTTTTCTGGAATTGATTGCTTTTACAGCATTGTTATTAGGATGTCTGGGAGTTGCTAGTTCGATTTATGTATATGTAAAAAGCAAGGTTCAAGCTGTGGCAGTTCTAAGGTGTCTTGGAATGAAGGCAAGTCAGGCAATCAATATCTATCTGCTTCAAGTTGCTTTCTTTGGGCTGATTGGTTCAATCATTGGGTGTATAATAGGTGTGGTCATCCATCTCTATTTACCGGAAATCACCAAATCCTTTATCCCAATTGATATCACGCCAGTTATCTACTGGCCGGCTATCTATGTAGGCGTCCTACTTGGAGTGATCATCTCCGTTTTGTTTGGGCTATTATCCCTGGTAGGGCTTAGAAAAATATCACCACTTTCAGCGATCAGAGCAGGATTCGAATCGTCAAAAATCAAGTGGGACAAACTTGTTGGTTTGATTGGATTCACAGTAATAATATTCATCTTTCTGGCCCTTTGGTGGCAGCTGAAGGATTCCTTCTTTGCCCTTATTTATACTGGAATTCTCGTTGGTTCGATCTTGCTTCTATTCGGTTTTGGAAAAAGCTTAAGCTGGGGAATGAAGCGGGTACTTCCCGGATCCATGTCATTTGTATGGCGTCAAGGAATGTCAAATCTCTACCGTCCAAACAACCAGACAGTGGTGTTGGTCACCACTTTGGGACTTAGCACCGCGCTTTTGGCCATGCTTTACTTTATGCAGGATCTTCTGGTTCAGCGCGTATCGATGGCTGGAGAAAATGAGCGGCCCAACACCGTACTTTTTGATATTCAAAGTCATCAGAAAGATCAGCTAAAGCAAATGACCTCAAACTTTGAGCTACCGGTGATGCAGGATGTGCCTATTGTCACAATGCGATTGTTGGAGGTCAATGGTAAAAACAAGAATGAGGCGTGGAATGACAGCACTGAACGTGTCCCGGGCTGGGCATTCAATAGGGAATA
>JANQST010000589.1 GCA_028279155.1 Cyclobacteriaceae bacterium | reverse complement strand
TACGAATGGTGCCGTAGAAAGGTACACGGTTGAGAATGGACTAATCAATAATTCGATCAGGTCATTATATTTTGATAGCAAAGAACGGCTGATAATTGGTTCGGAAGGAGGATTGACATTTCTTGACAAAGAGGGAGATTTTAAATCGTTTTCCACCGATGACGGCTTACCGCATAACTACATCAACGAAATCCTTGAAGATTCCAGGGGTACCATTTGGCTTGGTACGGATGGTGGATTAACAAGATTGCTGAATGATCGATTTGAGACCCTGGATCAGTCTCTTGGACTATCGGATAATACGGTTCAGGCGCTTCACGAAGACCAGGTAGGATTACTTTGGGTTGGTACTTACAGAGGTGGGCTGAATCGTTTGAAAGATGGGAAATTCATCAATTATGGAGTTCGAGAAGGCCTTAATGATGAGTTGGTATATGTAACACGTTCTGATGGATCAAGCGTTTGGGTAGGTACTGATGATGGATTGTCCCTCTTAGAGGGAGATCAGGTTAGGTCGGTTCGATTGGGGAACAATCCATCAGTCAATACAATTAAAGATATTCTGGTTGATCCAAATGGAAGTTTGTGGCTTGGTACATCTGGAGGACTGATCAGTTATGAAAGTGGAGCTATTAAAAAAGTATTCACCACCACTCATGGGCTCTCAAATAATCGCGTGAGAAGGCTTTCGCAGGATAGTGACGGCAACCTTTGGGTTGCTACCGCCAAAGGCCTTAATAAGTATGACCCAAAGACAAGCCGTTTCGAAAGATATGGGTCTAACCTTGGATTGGAAAATGAATTCATTCTATCACTATTGGTGGATAGTCAAGATAGGGTTTGGGTAGGAACAAATGGAGGAGGTCTGTTTCGTTTTGATGGTGAACGATTTCAAGGATTCAATGAATCAAACAAGTTGGAGAGTAACATAATCTTTGGGTTAACAGAAGACAACAGTGGTCACCTTTGGATCAGTTCAAACTCAGGAATAAGTCGATATGATGGTGATGATTTTGTTTCCATTACCCGTTCTCATGGCCTACCCTCCAATACAGTTTTTCAGACCATATTATCAGGTGGATACCACTGGCTATTTACAGATATAGGTGTTATAAGAGTTGACTCAAGTGCGATAGAAAACATCATTTCAGGAACCAACAATGAAGTAACGGATATCAGGTTATTGAACAAATCAGAGGGGATGAGAGCCGATCAAGTGACAGGGGTTTCTATCTCAGATGTACATTCAAATGGAAATATTCTTATTTCAACTTTAAAGGGATTGTCTATTCTCAATCCTTCGGAACTCAAAATAGGAGATGCACCAACTCCAGTTAAGATTACCTCAGTCATCAAAGATGGAATAGAACATGAAAATCGTAATGAAATTGAGTTTGAGCCAGGTACGAGATATTATGAATTTCATTATACAGGTTTGAATTTTTACTCGCCTGAAAAAATTAGGTTCAAGTACCGACTTCAAAACTTCGACGATGACTGGGTTGAGGTTGGTAATCGGAGAATAGCCTATTACAACGATCTTCCTCCTGGAGATTATACATTTCAGGTCTTGGCCTCAAATAGTGATGGTGTGTGGAATGAAGAACCGGTAGAGATAGGATTTTGTCAACGTGCATTCTTTTATGAAACACGTTGGTTCTATTTCATTTCATTCATTGTATTGGCCGTAGGTGCTTTTTCCTGGTACAAAGCCAGGGTCAGGTTATATAAACATAGGAACGAGAAATTGAAGGAGCTAGTGGATAGTAAAACTGCAGATGTAAATAAGCAGAACGAGGAACTCACTCAACTTAACCATATCAAAGACCGGCTATTTTCAATCATTTCGCATGACATTCGAGGACCACTCGATTCACTTCACTCTCTTTTAGAAATTTTAAATAGAGGACAGCTTAGCGAAAAAGAATTTCAAACGCTTAGTAGCGGCCTAACCTTACAACTCTCTGATGTTAAGAGCTTGTTGAATGAACTTCTTAATTGGTCCCGATCTCAACTAGAAGGGCTAAATGTCAACCCGGAAAAAATAAACCTCCGGAGTATAGTTGATGAAAACTTTAAGCTATTTGAATCACAGGCAGTTCATAAGCAACTTTCGTTAACCAATAGTCTTAAAGAATCAGAATATGTCCATGCTGATTTGAACATGACCAAAGTGATTGTACGAAACCTCGTTTCCAATGCTATAAAATTCTCTAAAGATGGTGGTGAAATAGAAGTTACGAGCGATACTTTCGATGGCCATGTCGAATATTCCATCATTGACAATGGTGTTGGGATCAGTAATGAAAATCAAAGCAAGTTATTTGACAAAGAAGGCTATACAACCACAGGAACTAAAAACGAAATGGGTACAGGGATCGGTTTGATGTTGGTGAAGGAATTCGTAGAAAAGAATAATGGTTCTGTTTGTGTAGAAAGCCAAGAGGGAGAGGGTAGCACATTTAAATTCACTTTACCTTCTGCAAACTGAAATATGCCCATTCTTTTTGTTGCTTGGAATTGAGGTTAAGCATAAAAATGAATAAATTCATGGACGCTTAATTGAAAACCTAATCCTTGTCTGTTTTGCAGACAGATCGCCTGATTAACCATGAAAGTCGCCATTGCCAACGTTCTGTTGTTAATAGTAACATTTGTACAATCCCAACAAAAGGAGATTGATAGTATTAAACAAATTCTTAAGTCGCAAGAGCCGCTTGAGCAGGTAAAATCTCTCAACGAGCTTTCCTGGTATTACAAGAATTTTGATGTCGATAGCTCCGCCATTTTGGCCAAACAAGCTTTGGAAATTGGTTACAAGCTTTCGTCACAAGATGCTATTTCTCTTTCACTCAATAACATTGCAAACGCTTTTCAGGCAAAAGGAGAATTTGACTCCGCGTTGATGTATCATCAGGAATCATTTTCAATCAAAAAGGAGCTCGATGATTCCATCGGTATGGCAGCTTCAAAAAACAATATTGGTATAGCATATGACGAAAAGGGAGATTATTCCCTGGCCCTTGAAAATTATTTTGAGGCATTAAGAATCTACGAAGAAAGGACGGAAGACCCGTTTGATATTGCCATGGTATTGGGAAATATTGGCATTGTTTACAAAAAGCAAAAGGAATATGAAAAAGTACTTGAGTACTATGGAAGAGCTTTAACTATTTATGAGGAACAAAATTCTGTTTTTGGTCAAATGGTTACCAAAGGAAACATCAGTAGTGTCATGCTTCTAACTGGTGATTATGAGGACGCAATTCAATATGCATCCTCTGCGATGGAAGGTTACAAGGATTTGGGATACACACGATATGTTCCATACATGCAACACAATTTGGCCATTGCATACGATAGCCTTGGCCAATATATGAAAGCTTCAGAATTGTTTCAGAGCTCCATTGAAGGTCATAAGGAAACAAATAACAAGTATGAGCTTGCAAGTTCCTTGATGGGTTTGGCTGGAAACCATCGAAAGAGGGGCAATTATCAAGCTGGAGTTCGAAGTGCAAAAGAGGCGTTACTTGTTGCAACGGAGATCGGAGCAAAAGAATTTATCTCCAAAACGCAATTTGAACTTTCGCAAAACCTGGCCCTTAGTGGTGATCATCGAAGTGCCTACCAGTATTTACTTTCCTACGGATACATGAAGGATTCCCTTTTTGAGGAAGCCAAGACCAAACAGATCTTTGAACTGCAAACACAGTACGATACGGAGAAAAAGGAACAGCAAATCGCCTTGCAAGATGCCCAACTCTCAAGAAATGAGGCCCAGCTTCAATTGAATCAGGCACTTTTAATTGCTTCCATCATAACATTGATTTTGGCAATATCACTTGCTTTTTTGAATAGAAACAGGATTAGGAAAAAGCAAAAGATTGTTCTCCAGCAAGAACGACTGAATACGCAGGAAGCCACCATTAATGCCACAATTTCTTCCCAGGAAAAAGAAAGAGCTCGATACGCACGAGACCTTCATGATGGCTTTGGTCAAATGATATCAATCCTAAACATGAATCTTAAAAACCTTGAAGGGTCTCCAAAGCCTCAAGAACGGCAAGAAGTATTTGCGGAGTCTGAAAAAATCATCAACGAAATGTATGCTGAGTTGAAAAGTATTTGTTTTGACATGATGCCACAAACCTTAATCAAGAGTGGCCTGGAAGAGGCGTTGAATGAATTTGCAGCCAGAGTTAACGTTTCCGATAAGATTCACATTGAAACCAACTTCTTTGGATTGGATGATAGGTTAATTCCTGTTCAGGAAATCTCATTGTATCGAATTGCACAAGAATGGATCAACAACATCCTCAAGTATTCCGATGCAACCAAAATTACGCTTCAGGTGACAATGGATGCGTCAGAGATGAACATGATCATAG
>JANQST010000588.1 GCA_028279155.1 Cyclobacteriaceae bacterium | reverse complement strand
ATTCTCAGATGGCTTATATCAATGGGTTAAAAGCATACCATGAAAAAAGACCGATTCACCTAATCTCACTAAGAAATGAATATGTCCAATTGAATCTCTCCGATTACGAGATAACACTTTTCATTAGATCGAAACCATCCTCTGACATAAAAGTGCTTATGGACTTATTTCTTGAAGAAGAGTATAAGAATTTTCTGGACCGAGTCCTGGATCGAATTGGAGACGCCCCACTTACTATTATAGATGGCGGTGCAAATATTGGGTTGTTTAGTATGTATGTGCTGTCAAAATACTGGGGTGATCAATTTTTTACATATGCCATAGAACCAGATGAAAGTAACACTAGTGTTCTGCAAAAGAACCTTCGATATTCTTCTGTTCCAGGGAAAACCTTTCAGAGAGCGTTGTGGTCTGATGATTCCTATTTGAAATTTGATAGAAACTTCAGAGATGGACATGAGTGGAGTATTGCAGTGGCATCGTCTGAAGCGCAGACAGACCTAAGAGGTATTGGCCTTCAGCAAATAATAGCGCACCACAAGGGTAATATTATCGACCTTTTGAAATTGGATATAGAAGGTTCAGAAAAAGAAGTTTTGTTCTCAAATGATTTTAAAAAATGCGCTCAAAAAATTAGATTCATATTAGTAGAAGTGCATTATGAGGTTATTGCCACAGAGGAAGTCAGCGAACTTTTGCAGGATCATAATTTTGTTGTGAAGGTTGATGAAAATTTAGTGCTTGGAGAAAATCAATTTGTACGAAATGAATAGAGTACCGAGGCATCCTTTTAAGGACCAAATCTTGATCAATGATATTTTCCTCGTTTGATTTCATTTTTTTCTTCATTTCAATTTACCTGTTCTATTACCTAGTTCCTGCGAAGTTGAGATGGTTGCTGCTTCTGATCGGAAGCTACTTCTTCTATATGTATTGGGAGCCATCATACATTATTCTCATCATCACTTCAACTTTAATAGACTACCTGGTATCTAAAAGGCTAGCAAAAACATCCGGACGGAAGATACGGATCAGGCTGCTGTTGCTAAGCATTGTCTCTAATCTTGGTCTCTTGTTTACATTCAAATACTTCAACTTTTTCAATGAGATCATCTTTGATGTTGGAGAACTTTTCGGATATGATTATTCTGTAAATAAGCTTGATCTACTATTGCCAGTAGGAATATCTTTTTATACTTTTCAAACACTCAGCTATACAATCGATGTTTACAGAAAGAAAATAACTCCAGAAAGACACCTAGGAAAATTTGCACTTTATGTGTCTTTTTTTCCTCAATTGGTCGCAGGGCCTATAGAAAGAGCATCCAACCTTTTGCCTCAAATTGGTAGAGTCTCAAAATTGAAATTCAATTCAGATCAGTTTATAAGCGGATTTACTCAAGTTCTGTTTGGTTTTTTTAAAAAAGTCGTTGTAGCTGACACCCTTGCCATTTACGTGGATTCCATCTATAACAACTACCAGTATCATTCAGGATTTTCTCTGCTTTTCGCAACGTATATGTTCGCTTTTCAGATTTATTGCGATTTCTCTGGATATTCAGATATTGCCATTGGCTCTGCTAGAATGATGGGGTTCGATTTTAAGGAGAACTTTAAGCTGCCATATTTTTCAAAGTCGATAACAGAATTTTGGCGCCGATGGCATATTTCCTTATCGAGCTGGTTGAGAGATTATCTCTATATACCATTAGGAGGAAGTAGGGGTAGAATTAAGGTTCTCACATATCGCAATTTGATGATTACGATGCTGCTGGGAGGATTGTGGCACGGAGCATCCTGGAATTTTATCATTTGGGGTGGGCTTAATGGGTTGTACCTGGCGATAGAGAAAATTTTTGGTAAAAGAATAGGATATTTAAAGTCAGTGAAACCCTTAAGGCTTTTTGTGACTTTCAACTTGATTTGTCTAACATGGATATTCTTTAGAAGCAGTACCCTTGATCAGTCTTGGGCAATCTTGACGAACTTGTTTTCGCAAGAGCATTTTTGGAATCTCAAGATTCAGGATACTGGTGTTTTTGCATCCATGATTTTCAATTTGAGTATAATGCTCTTAGTTGAATATTTTTTCCTAAGAAAGAGCGATTACAACCGACTAACCAAAAAGTACAACTCAAGGTTGTTTATTCCGTCAGCAATAGTTTTCATACTGATAGTAATTTTCGGTGTTGAAGATGGTAGTCAATTTATATATTTTCAATTTTGATGGTTATGAAAAACAAGGCATCAAAATTTATCATTGGCTTTGTTCTACTGGTGTTTTTTCTAGATTATACGACATCCAAAGCCTTGAATCTTCTCTATTGTTATAACGAGAATGGTCAATCAGGAGGAAAGGTCAACCATTATGTGAGGTTGGATCCAAGACCAGATATTTCAATTCTTGGTAATTCCCGTGCAATGCATCATCTTATTCCAGATAGTTTATCAGCGTCTGCATATAGCCTAACCCACAACGGCTTATCTTTTATTTTTCATGCGGGCCTGTTTGATCTCGTAAGTTCTTCCGCTGAATCAGGAGATACCGTGGTTTTTCACCTTGAGCCTGACGAATTATATGATCGTGTTAGCTTTTATCAAGATATTCGCTTTCTGAAGTACCACTACAACAGAAGTGACGTGATTCGTGAATATACCAGTGATTTATCACCCTATGAAGGAATAAAGCACTGGTTGTCGTTGTACAATTTCAATAGCATTTCCTTAAATGTAGTGAAAGGCGCAATTGACACCTATTTGAACGGTCCGAGTTCCAAAGGGTTCACGTTGTTAGAAGCGAATTTATCCTCTGTAGAAAATGTCAGGGTAGGTGCAGAAGACCAGACGAGATATGCTACTGATTCAACAATTTCAGCTAACCCACAGACGCTACAATTATTGGATCACTTGATTAAGGTTGCAAACGAGCAGGACATTAAACTTGTCTTTTTTACATCACCTGTCTATTACAGACCCACATTGAGACAAATTGATGGGTGCGAAATATTAGAAGAACACTTGAAAAGAAGAGGTGTCTTTTATCTGGATTTTATGACCAAAATTGAGATACAAGAATTGAGTAATGAAAAGATGTGGTACGATGCCTCTCACCTTAATTCTAACGGAGCAAGAGTATTTTCTTCTCAGTTTAGAAAAGAGCTTGATAAATTGCGTATTCAATAAATCAACATGAGTAAAAAGATATTAGTAACCGGAGGTGCAGGTTTTATAGGAAGTCATTTAGTTGAAAAACTGGTGGAATCGGGTGATAGGGTTGTCGTGATTGATACGCTGCTTCGTGGGAATAAAATTCCGAAGCATATATTCTCAGAAGTGGAATTTTTGAACGTTGATGTTAGAGACAAGGATAAAATCATAAAGGCTGGGGAAGGAGCAGATTTGATTTTTCATTTTGCTGCGATCTTGGGAGTAGACATAGTTGCCGACAATCCAGTGGAAACGATGGATGTTGAAGTTCAAGGAATGCATGCAATTGGCGAATGCGCCAAAATCAACAACATACAAAAAATTGTTTACGCATCCACCAGTGGTGTGTATGGCCACAATGCTCTTGAGAAGAGTGTTACCGAAGAAATTACCATTGATCCAAAGACCAGTTATGCTATGGCTAAGCGATTCAATGAAATCTATTTAGGAGCATTGAATGAGGAACTGGGTTTAAGTACAATCGCTCTCAGGTTTTTCAATATTTACGGTGAACGACAAGACAGCAGAATGGTGATACCCAGGTTTTTTGAGCAAGCAGTA
>JANQST010000587.1 GCA_028279155.1 Cyclobacteriaceae bacterium | reverse complement strand
GTTGATTCTTGATTGAGCGATAACATTGCCCTCCCTGTCCGTGATGCCGAATTTAGAGTTGGTGCCGCCTATGTCAACACCAAGTGCTAATTGTGCCATTCTATAAAACTAATTGGTAATTGATTATCAACGACTAATTGTATTATTCGCCCAGGTATTCTTCATCATAGGTCATCCCACCATCTACTTGAACACTATCACCAATTGTTAAATTTTCATTGGAATCAATTGTGTTGGATTCTTTAGTCTCATGTATTTCTTCACGGTTATTGGAAGCATTGGCATTTTGTAACAGAGAATCCGAAGTAGCTTCATTTGTGAGTTTCCTTTCTTGTTGAGGCTTGGTTTGAGCTTCTTTATCAAAAGGTGTATATGACCCAATCCACATTGTGGAAAGAAAGAAAAGAAGTAAGGGCGCCGTTTTCACAATTCTTAGGTTTAAGCTATTAATTCAAAAATGCAGTCACCAAAGTGACTCATGCTAAACTATTCTTTTTTTATTCTTCATTTAATTAAAGTGCTACAACACAAACTCATCAAGG
This sequence comes from Cyclobacteriaceae bacterium, assembly GCA_028279155.1. Classification (GTDB taxonomy): domain Bacteria; phylum Bacteroidota; class Bacteroidia; order Cytophagales; family Cyclobacteriaceae; genus Ekhidna. The sequence continues at coordinate 3,484 of JANQST010000587.1, read as the reverse complement.
AGGAAATAAGACTACATCAAAAACTCATCAAAGCAGGCACAAAACGTGCAATAGAGTCTTTAAACAAGCTTTTGTATATTACAACGGTATTTCATGTTAGAAATACAACACAACAGTGCGTATTTTGTTCAAAACAAAATATTGAAATCCGCTGTGTATTGGATAGGTCAAAATTTGGATTAACTGTGAAGCTATTCAAAGAACTCATATTCTCAACAACATACCTGATTTGCTGTATCAGCTTAGCTCAAGAGCTTCCACCCGTTCAAAACTTTACTCCCCTGGATTATCGCTCTGAAAATCAAAATTGGGCAGTGTCACAATCAGAAGATAAACGGATATATGTTGCAAATAGTGGAGGTTTATTAGAATTCAATGGTGCCAACTGGAAACTTTACCCATCTCCCAATGAAACAATCATGCGTTCTGTTAAGGTTATTGAAAACAAAATCTACACAGGCTGTTACATGGAATTTGGATACTGGGAAAGAAATTCATTAGGTATACTAGAATACAATTCCCTGTCTCAAAACCTAAAGAATGAGCTTATCACGGATGAAGAGTTCTGGAATATTTTTGGTATTAACGATTGGGTAATATTTCAATCACTGAATCAGATCTACATCTATAACACACTTGATGGCACATTCAATATTGTGAAGTCTGAGGATGTCATCGTTAAGATGTTCTGTGTTAACGAGAACGTCTATTTTCAGCGCCTCAACAATGGATTATTCAAAATCGAGAACGGAAAAGATTTGTTGGTTTCGAATGACGAAATTTTCAAAACTGATGAAATCGCTAACATATTTCCCAATGAAAAAGATCTATTAATTCTTACCAGAAATAATGGATTCTATAGTTTCAGTACAGGCGTGGTGAGAAAGCTACCATTGCTTGATCCAAGGTTATCAAACATGAGTGTCTATAATGCCATTCAACTTAGTAATGAAAAATTTGTTCTCGGAACAATTTCACATGGCCTTGTATTCCTTGATCAAGAGAGAAGGCTCGTCCAGAACTTAGATCAAGGTAATGGTTTGTCAAACAACACTGTGTTGTCTGTTTTTGAAGATCTTAATCATAATGTATGGTCAGGACTAGATAATGGTATTAGTTATGTCAATGTAGACGCACCTATCAAATTTTACAAGGATAGAATGGGAATTCTAGGTAGTGTCTATGCTTCTGCCATACATGGTGGCAATCTCTATTTTGGCACCAATCAAGGTTTATTCTTTAAACCAATGGTCGGTAACAATGATTTTCGACTCATCCAAAATACCAATGGGCAAGTGTGGTCTCTCGAAGTGATTGATGAGAAATTGTTTTGTGGCCATCACAAAGGAACTTTTTTGATTGATGGGAATAGGGCCAAATTAATTGCCCAAGTGCAAGGAACCTGGAGTTTAGATAAAGTTAATGACAACCTAATCATTCAGGGGAATTACGATGGCTTATATTCCCTCCAAAAGAACAACGGAAGCTGGGAGTTCAAGCAAAAAATAGAAGGATTCGATATTTCGTCCAGATACTTCGAAGTACTCGAAAATAGGATCTTAGTTAACCATGAATACAAAGGCGTATTTGAGTTAACACTCAACGACACATTCTCCCAGGTACTGGAAATCAATATTGATTCATTGTTGAAAGGAGCAAATTCTAGTATCATCGGCTACAATAATGACATCTTATATGCGAGCAAGAATGGAATTTTTAAGTACGATCGAGACCAAAGTCAATTTGTTAGAGATAGTGTTTTGAGTTCAACTTTCGAAGAAGAGGAATACGTTTCAGGAAGAATGGTCTTGAGTGAAAACCAAGAAAAGCTCTGGTTTTTTACAAAAAGTAACCTGGTACTTGTTTCTTCAGATAACCTGTCAAATACGCCAAGAGTCAAAAAAATTCCTATTACACTTGATGTTCGCAGAGACGTTATTGAATATGAAAACATCATAAACGTTGATGGCCTTGATCAGTACCTACTTGGTACAAGTTCCGGATACATTGTTTTTGACGCCGGTGACTTAAGAATTGAAGATTTCAATGTTTATATAGGGAGTATCAATAGCGGTATTAATGAAGATCATAGTGCTACAGAAAACCTTATTGACACAAATTCAGAGGGAAGCTTTGCAAGTGATGAGAACAACTTTCGGTTGAGTTACTATACACCCGAATATTACAAGTACTTTGAACCATCCTACCAGTTTCAGCTTCTTGGTATCTATGATGTGTGGAGTGAATGGACTTCCGAATCTTCCATTTTTTATGAAAATCTCCCACCTGGAGATTACACCTTCAATGTCAGGGCTAAAATCGGTGAAAAGGTCTCTGAAAATGTAGCATCCTACAATTTCACCATTTCCAAACCATGGTACATTACAAATGCGATGCTGATAGCATATGGCTTATCTGTTATTTTGTTTTCGATCTTTATGCATAATCTATATAGAAGATATTATAGAGGACAACAGCAAGAGCTTATCGAGAAGAATAAGAGAGACTTGGAATTAGCTAGACTCCAAAACGAAAAGGAAATTATCAATATAAAGAATGAGCAGCTGGCAAAAGACTATAAGAGTAAAAGCAACGAACTTGCCGCCTCTACAATGAGTCTTGTTAGAAAAAATGAGTTATTGACCCAAATAAAAGAGCAATTAATCAAAGTTGAGGATAAGTACTCAGTTGCTCCGGTTATTAAAATAATAGACAAAAACCTCAATCATACAAAGAATTGGGAGCTCTTTCGGGAGGCATTTGACAATGCTGATAGCGAATTCTTTAAAAAACTTAAAGAACTTTATCCTGATCTATCTCCAAATGATTTGAAGCTGTGTGCCTATTTGCGATTGAATTTATCATCTAAAGAAATTGCTCCACTCATTAACATATCCCCAAGAAGTGTTGAGATTAAGAGATATAGACTCCGAAAAAAGATGAATTTGGCAAGTAATGAAAATCTCACCAACTACATCATAGGTCTCTAAAAAGGCTAAAAACACCAAATTAGCCCTACAACATCACCTATACACCGTCGGTAGATTATAAATTATCACTACAACATTTTCAACTTATTTTGATGAGCGCCAGATATTAACCGTAGCTGCGCTACCATTCAGAAATCGTCGATTTTACGATTAGAAAGAATTAAATAAAACCCAATCTTTTTTGCGAATAATTCAGCCTGTATGATTCATGTAGGGGCATTATTTATGGATTTCATAATTGCCCCCAATAATTTCATGGATCAGATTTAAACACTTTAAGTGTAAATGTGTTGATGTAGCACTCCTTCTCTTAATCAGTTTTAAAGCATTTCGAGGAACTACATTAAGAAATAAAAAACAACGACCTATGAAGAACATATTTCTACTACTTGTTTTCTCCCTTGCAACAACAGTGACTTACGCTCAATCGCAAAATGTCTCTGTTGTAAGCAATGATCAGGGAATGAAGTTAGTTGTTGATGGCAAAGACTTCA
>JANQST010000586.1 GCA_028279155.1 Cyclobacteriaceae bacterium | reverse complement strand
ATGGGATCATCATGATCCTATCAAGGTGTCTTAAGGTTCCTATCGCATACATATCTTCCATTGAAAGTGAGAGTCAAAGCATCCACTCTTCTTGTGGGCTAAATTTTAGTTCGTCAGATCGGTCCACCTCATTTTGCGGGCACACCATTTTGCAGGAAGAAATGCTCATTGTGGAAGATGCCCTTGAAGATGAACGATTCCATGATAACCCAATGGTCATTGACGAACCAAAGATCCGGTTTTACGCAGGATATCCATTATCAAGTTTACTGGGAAATAACATTGGATCATTGTGCATTGCAGATACGGTCCCCAGAAAATTGGAGGGTACTGATCTTGAAATTTTCCAAATGATTGGAAAACTACTTAACGAGCGTATCAGGTTAAATAAGTTGAGCGATATTCAAAAACAAATTGGCGAATCCAAGAAGCAATTAGAGCAGCTAAACAGTGAGTTGTACCAATCAAACCAGTTCTTTCAGCAGATGTTTGGACAATACATGAGCGAGTCACTTTTGGAGCAACTTGTTAAGGATAAAAAGGAAACGCAATTGGGTGGTGAAGAACGATTCGTGACGGTGTTGGTCAGTGACCTGAGAGCTTTTTCTCCCTTATCCGAGAAGTATAGCCCGGAAGTGGTTTTGGATGTATTGAATACTTACTTTGAAGAAATGATCAACATCATTCATGCACATGACGGCTACATCAATGAAATTTTAGGGGATGGTATCCTGGTGATATTCGGTGCACCAAGGCGTTTGGAAAATTGCGCATATAAGGCGGTTCAATGTGCACGTGCCATGCAAGAAGGACTTGTGCGTGTCAATAAAAAACTGAAGATCAAAGGGCTACCCTTGCTGGAAATGGGCATTGGAATTAACAGTGGAAATTTAATCGTGGGCAACATTGGATCTAAAAAACGAATGAAATATGGAGTAGTAGGTGAAACGATAAATATTGCAGCTCGAATAGAATCTCTAACCATAGCCACTCAAGTATTAATATCGGATGCCACCTATCAACTTGTATCAGAGCATATCAATCCAATTGGAAAAATCAGAACGAAAATCAAAGGGTTCAAAAAGTGTATGATGATTTACGACGTGTCGGAATCGTCTGAATAGCCACTAAAAGTTCTCAGCCAGGAAGATCGAAATCACGAACGCAATTACAGCTATTACAATACCAAACATAAAGACGTTGTAAGACGCTCTCAAAAATTTGTATTTCGTGGCCAGAACGACACCCAGGAAGTAGATATCATCTATCAAACTTGAATACAGGAAAGAAGCATTCTCCATAAGCCTATTCATTCCCCAGTGGTAATCATCTCGTTCCATTTTATGGAAATTCCCAAAAAACAGAAGGTTGGTCTTGTGATTTTCTATGTCTTCTTTGGTAAACAATCCCCTGGTGACATTGGGACGTATGGCAAAAATTGAGAAGATCATTGAACCGAGATTGACACCTAATAAAATGAACGTCGGGATAATTAAATGCGGATTGCTGTCCAGTTTCTGCATCAGTGCACCAATAAGGATGGAGATGATGATCGAATTCACCGATATCATGATGTTCGCTTTGCTATCCGCCATGCTACTGAGTGTAAGATGATTTTTTGAAGTAAGCCTGAACATCGTTTCGATTCCCCGTTCCGGCCTACCTGTGGCCTTTAGGAGCTTTTTCTTCATTGACTTAAGCTCTTCTTGTGTAACACCAAGTTCTTGTACCAGGGAAGTATCAGCCTCTTTTTGAAGCTTCTTTAAGGTTTTTTCGAGACTGATCTGAACTTTGCTCTTACGCTTTGAGAGCGTCTCCTTTCCATAAGAGGTCTTGAATTTATGATTGCAAACAAATGCCAGACTCATCTGTGTCCATTCAAGGTCGGTGTATTTCTTGTGTTTAACATTCTCCCATTCTTGTCTAAGCCCTGCCGCATGTTCGGGATAGTTTTTCATTGCAAGGTGGCTGAGATCGGCATCACAGATTACTTTTTCCAGGAGATCTGCTGGTACAGCGCCAGGTTTTGTGACCATAATACAGGCACCTACTTTTTCAATCTTCTTCTCCGGATAACCTTCAGCCTTAAGTATTTCCTCGGCAATTTCCTTGCTGCGTTGTTCATGGTCCTGGTCCAGGTCGCCATAGCCAGTGTCGTGAAGCCACGCGGCGATTAATACGATTTCAAGTTGTTCAACTTTCAACTTCTCGGCTGTGCCTATCTCATAGACAGCATCAACGACCATCCTGGTATGATCATAGTTGTGGTATGTCAGCTCAGGCGAAAGTTGATTTTTAAGGATATCTGTCGCTAAGCTTTCAACCTTTCTCAAAATCTTGGTTTCAATATCCACCTGGATCTTTTGTTGAAAGGATCTAAAGTATTCTAATCTGAGAAGGCTGTATGTATTGTCTGATACAAGTTGGAGATGCTAATCCGTGTTTCTTGGATACGATTGATTACAACCTCAAATCAAAGCTGAACTTCACAGCGAAGTTGTCCACATCACCTGAAGTATAGGTCAATCGATGAAAGGCCTGAATGGAAAGAACTCTTAAAATGTTGGAGATACCATAACCCACTTCGATATAGGGGGTGGAGGTCCATTCCCTGAACGGAAGGATCGGATCGCCGTTTCCATCTAATGTAAACTGCGAAATGTCAATGCTTTCATTTCTCAATCCGCCCCATAACACGTTTGCACTAATAATTGATCGGAGTTTCAGCTTCCGCATGAGGGGGATTCGATTCAAAAAGAACCCTTCAAAGGAGTGTGTGTACCGTAGCTCAGCAAATCGGTCGGAGGAGAATTCAAAGAAGTCCATCAAATTGTAGGCGAATCCCACATAAAAGGGATTTTCATTCCCAATGGGATTGAAAAGCAGTGAATAGGGTGCTTCACCAAAGAAGTAGCCACCGCCCAGTTTTAAGTTGGAGATTCCGAATACGCCCATTTTTTGACGTTTTTCTACTGAGAATTGGAGTTTGTGGTAATCAAAATCACTTCCTATCACGCCTTCTAATCCACGTGCATACTTGAGTTTAAAAAGGGGCGAACGTATTGTACCCAGGCTTAGCCGATCATTATCATTCATTACGAAGACTTCATCCTTTCCATACCGAATTTCGACGGCTCCTTCAGTGATGTCATAGCCAGAGCTGGTGGTGGTACGGCTTTCATTTGTGAAGTAATTGAATGCAAACAAGGCATCATGCGATTCATGTCGTATGGACAGGTCGGTTTGGAACCCTTTCCCAAGTTGACGGGTAAAACTGAGTTTGTATTTGTCCTTAAGAAATGGCTGAGTCAAGGTACCAAAACGACTAAAGGTATAAAACAGGCTGTTGGGTGCAATGTCTCTATTTAGAAGCCAGATTTGTTCTACCTCCTTTTGTTGTTCGTATTTTAATGTTGTCCAAGGACGCCGGTTCAGGATCAACGTGGTGTAAGCGTTGTATTTGTAACGGTTGTCATCAAACCCGTACCCAACATAACCGCCGAGTACCAGCTTCTTACTGAATGCGTAGTTTGTTCTTGCGCCGAACCCAATTCTTAACCCCTCGATATCATTATTTCCTACAAATGTAGAGTAGGGGCCCAGGTCGATTGGTCCCGTTTTCAAATATCCCGTTACTCCAAACTTGAACCCCTCTGTCATGGCCTTCACCTGCGGAATACTTTTTAGAGAATCGATCATTTTGAATACATTCTGCTCCGTGCTGGACAACGAATCGTGTCTATTTTCTTCCCAATACAAATCATCGGTCTGTCTTACCAGCGGGTCCATTGAGATGGTCTCCAGGTAGAAGTCATCTTCCTTCGGTTGGTTAATAACGAAATCTTTGTTTGAGACATAGAACTTGGTTAACAATCCAGCCGTGTTGGGCGTGAGTTGTTTTACATCAATTACCACTCGTGTTTTTGACGGAAGCCAGGGACCTACATCTGTTGGGACCAGCTCCTGTTGAATCTTGATTTTTTCTATGAAATTCAAGTTGGCCTTCTTTGATACCTGTGCATCCATTCGCTTAAGTGCAAACTCATCCTTGGTGATCCACATGGTACCACTAAATGCCAGGTCTTGTTCTTGCTTTGGAAAGAAGTCAAGCTGGTAGCAATAGGTATCGTCGATGTAAAGACTGTCCGTTAGATCATATTCATACAACAGCTTCCAGCCGTCAGCGATTGGACTTGCGAATTCCTTGCTGACGATGTTCATCCAGTTTTGATAGAAGTTGTACTCTTGAAAACTACTGCCAATCACCTGCGAGGTAAGCGTTCCATCCGTTATTCCAACACCGGTAAGCCGGGTGCGGATCATTTTCTCATGTCGGGCTTTAGGATTCTTTCGATAGTGAAAACGAGAAATAGCTTCCGATATCAGAACAGGTAACATAGGTCTTCCATCTTCTCCAGCTATGATCTCAATGCTGTCCAGAACGTGGGTGATCTTAGACATGATCTTGCGACGCTTCATTTTGTCTGAGATGTTATCTACGTCGAACTCGGTGCGGGTGTAGCTCTCGTATTCGTAAGCTTCCAACTCTCGTTTATCGTTCTTCTTTTTATTCCTGACTACCCCTTCCAGGATGGCAAAAGCTGGATTTTCACCTGGGACGATGACCACCTCACTGAGCGTTACAACATCTTCATCCAACTGGAAGTTGATCGACTGAGTAGTTCCCCTTGATAACGCCTTCACCCGCTTGATGTATCCGATGTAGCTTACTTCTATAGAATCAACGGGCAAGCTGGTTTCGGCTTTGAAATTTCCGTCGAAATCTGTGATTGCTCCATCAGTCGTTCCCGTGAACACCACGGTAGCAAAAGGCACTGGAGAACCAGTAGAGGTTTCAGTCACCTTTCCGGTAACAATTGTTTTTTGACTGTATCCAAGAATGGTACATAGGGAAAGAAGGGTGAGAATTATTAATCGCATTGCGTTCTATACGAGCAAAGAGAGATTGATGTAATGAATTGTGTGTAATGATTGTTGTTAAATGCTACAGATTGTAATGCAGTATTCAAACGTATTTACTACGCTGGGTGGGTAAGAATATTTTATAGGATACTCGATTAATTATCAAATCTTTTCAAGCTGGTCCAGCCTCCACCGTTTCGCACTTCTTCAAACCCTTTTGATTTGAGAATATTTTTTGCTGAAGCACTACGAATACCGGAGGCACAGCAGGTAATTACCGGCTTTGATGGATCTAGCTGGTCAGTGCTATTCTTGAGAACATCCAAAGGAATATTGATGGAGTTGTTTAAATGTCCGCCTGCAAATTCTGCCTTAGATCGTACATCCAGGATGACCGCTCCGTTTGCCATCATTTCATCCAGGCTTGGTCCTTTATTTCCGGAGAAAATACGCTTTAAAAAATTGATCATTTACGTGTTTTGGGCGGCAAATATAAACCACCAGGAACACAAAGAATTCACAATGGACACCAAGTTTAGTGCCCATTGTGGTTAAAGATTTATTCTGTGGACGCCAGTTTTTCTCGTGGCATCATATCATCACGCTGAGCTGTGTTGTAAACGAAGGAAGCCACAATCACTGCTATCTGTCGTAAGTCATCGATAACCAGTCGCTCGTATGTATCCATGTTCGTGTGATGTGATCTTGAGCGGTATTCCACAGGATCCTGAATGAATTGGAATCCAGGGATGCCTACCCGATCAAACGACAAATGGTCTGTTCCACCTGTATCACGAATGGTAATGGTTGTGTTGTCCATGATGTCTTCGAAAGACTTGAACCAATCGGTGAAAATAGGCGCGACTTCTTCATTTCCTTGTAAGTAGATTCCTCGGATTCTACCGGTTCCGTTATCAATGTTGTAGTAAGCGGATATTTTTTGTTGTTCTTCTTTGAGGACCATTGTCTCGTGGTCTCCAAAGTGATTTTTGGCATAATTGCGCGAGCCGTGAAGGCCTTGCTCTTCACCGCCCCACAAAGCAATCCGAACTGTTCTTTTTGGTTTCAATCCGGTAGCCTGAAGAATCCGAACGGCTTCCATCATTACGATGCATCCAGCAGCATTGTCTGTGGCTCCCGTAGCACCGTGCCAAGAGTCCAGGTGACCACCAAGCATCACTACTTCGTCTTTTAATTTTCGATCGGTTCCCGGAATTTCTGCAATCACATTGTAGCCTTGAAGATCAGAGTTGTCGAATGTCGTACTTACTTCTGCTTCAACTTCAACATCTACACCATTCTCAACCAATCGTGCCATCAGGTTTACATGCTCTGGTGCCATTTCTAATTCGCTAACTCCCTCTGGTGTGTCTTTCAGGTAGCCGCGTGGACTACTGGTGAAAAGTGTCCCATGTTTTCCATTGACACCTTTAATTGCTAATGCTACTCCTTCCTCAGTGAGGAATTTGTTGATTGTTTGGCTGAAAGCCCTGCGCTTACGGAAGGCGGCAATTTCATCCGGGGTGAACCGACTACCCGATCTTGGTTCCTCCATTTCCTTAAGCCTTTCAGGCGTGAACCGTATCGCGTCAGCTTCAAAAGTAGGAGCCTGATCTCCTCTTGGTTTGAAGGCAACAATTGCTCCTTTTAACTTTCCCCTGTATTTCTCAAAATCTTCTTCGTCGTAGATTTCGGCGAAAACGACTTTTCCCTTTACCTCACCATCGGTGCCTTCAGTCCAAGCTTTAGGCACAGCTATGAATGGCATATAATACGGCTTGGTCATCGCCACATAGCTCTTGTTTATTTCCCATCCTCTTCCAAATTCACCCCACGCTTCTTTTTCTGCATTTTCGAGCCCCCATTCGGAGAGTTGGTCGATAGCGTAATTGACTGCTCGTTCGTACCCTTTCGAATTGGAGAGTCGAGGGCCTGCTTTGTCAATTAGCTCGAAGGCAATCTGTTCGACCTGGGAGTTATTTAATCCTTCATTTTTGATTTTTTCAATCGCGTCTGCATCGATGCTTTCCTGACTTTGGCAAATGAATGCTAGAAGTAAGGCTGGGATAAATAGAAGTTTGGCTTTCATGACGAATGAGTTAAGGGTTAGTTCTTGATGCTTACAATGTAATTGCAAACATTTCTAACCAAATATAAACTCACCCCATCTTCTTTCGCTTACTTTTTTTATGGAAGGTCTTATTCTTCGAAAAGCTGGATTCTGTTGCCGTCGGGATCCAAAATGATGATCATCTGCTTGCCAGAATTCGGATCATTGACGACAGATCCATTGAATTCAACTTCTTCATCCGTTAAGAACTTGATCCACTCATCAAATGAGGAGACAGTGAATCCAATTTTGAAAAGCCCTTGAATCCGGGTCCTGGGAGGTTGATCTTTGAGAAGTTCTGCCGGTGAGGCTGCACTTGATAGTTCTATCAATTCGAGAAGAGCGTTTCCACGCTGAAGGTTTGCTTGCCGAAATCCCCTGTCTGACATGTCGTTTTGATTGATTACTTCATAACCAAGAGTTTTCCCATACCAGTCAATTGAGGCATCAATGTTTTCAACAATAATTGCTGTGAAATAGGGTTTAGGATCAGGTAAACTACTTGTCTGGGCAATCCCAACAAATACTAGTAATGAAAAAGTGGTGATTAGGATTACTTTTTTCATATCATGGGTTTTGGATACCCAAACGTCTTAATCCGCCGGAGGTTCAAATGAATAGTGGCCGATGATCCGATAATTGAAGAGGCAATCCTCAAGGACCTGGCCGCTTCCAATGTTGTGCACGATCATGTAACGTTTGTTGTCATTGGATTTCTTATTCACAACAATTCCAATGTGTGTGACAGCACCTCCAAGATTCCAGGCAACAACATCTCCGGGAACATAATCTTCAGGATTTTCAGTGATGGGTTTTTCTGAGTCTTTTCTTTCGAAATAAGTCATCAGGTTTGGTACACGCCGATGATCAATGTTTTTGTCTGGCCTGGTCAACCCCCAAATCTTTGGGTAGGTATCAAAATTCGCTTTCATGTCTTCATGTACCTCTTTTTGCAGATCAAGTCCAAGTTGGCGATATGCTCGAATGATTACATCCGTACAAACCCCTTTGCCTGCAGGAACATCGCCATTGGGATAGTCAATGGAAAAATAGGAGGGGTCATAGGAGACCGATTGTTTCGTTAATTCAAGAGCAGCATTACTCAGCTGTTCTTCAAAGGACTGACCAATGACAAAATAGGACGCAGAAAGTCCAAGTAATAAAGTGAACAATCTTTTCATGTTAACTACAACGGTAGAAATTGAATTGTATGATGTAGATTGAAATTCATATGGAGAAATTTGAATTGGAAGATCATGATTTTATCGAACTGAATAAACTGCTAAAAATCCTCAGTTGGGTAGCCTCAGGCGGTGAAGCAAAGCAGCTTATTGACGCCGGATTAGTCAAAGTAAATGATGAGACAGAAACCAGGCGCCGAAGGAAGCTTCGAACGGGAGATGTTGTTCAATTGGAAGACCAAACTGCAAAAATCGAATGATTGCTACTATTCCTTGGGAATGAAGCGAACAATCAATCGCTGTACTTTAGGTTCTTTCTCCGGCGTCAATGAAAAAAATACCCGTACATCGCCATTTTCACCTCTTATTTTAAAATACCCTCTCAGTTTGTTGTAGGGTTCTACTTCATAGATTTCACCTAGTTCTCCTGCTTGGGCAAGTACCTCATTAATGCGTTCTTTCCGGGCATCCCGATCCTGGTCCAGGTATAGATTCTCTGCAATGATCTCTTTTTCAAGCTCAACATCCCACGACTGAATAAAACTCATTAACTGATCTTTTCTTGTATTGAAAATATCGGATGCACGAAGTTCCCTGCGTTGAATTTTTTCATTGTTGAAAATCAGTTTTTCAATGTCATTAAGAGGCCAGGGACTGGTATACGTCAAATTTCCAAAAGCCATTAGGCCAATACCATACTGAGGGTAGAAAACATAATTGCTACCAAAACCTGGGAGTGCTCCGCCATGCGAGACACGTCTGATGCCGTTGCAATACCGCGTGATACTCAGGCCATATCCGTAGCCTCTGAGTGAAGGACACGGATCACCATTGTAGTCATTGTTATTGGCGTAAACACGAGAGAATTGTTGGGTATGCATTTCCCGAAGTGTGGATCTTTTGACTGGACCTGTTTCTTCTCCGTTTCGGGGAGGCCATGCACTTAAATGCAAGCTCACATATTTGCTAAAATCTTCTATTGTGGTGATTAATCCACCCATCGCTCCGAAAGACCCATCGTGTAGCATCGGTTCCAATTCCCATCCATCTTCCTTTGTGCGATAGCCAAGCACAAGTCGATCTTCAGGGATTTCGTCATACTCCCAATAGGTACTGGACATTCCCAGCGGCTCAAATACTTCATTTCTTATGTATTGCTGGGAGGGAATGCCTGAAACTTTCGAAACGATATTCCCCAGCATGGCGTACCCAAGGTTGCTGTATTCATATTGAAATGCGGGGACGCTTGAAAAGGAGAGCCCTTCGTCGATCATTCCAAGCAACATCTCATTTGATTCATCCAGTTGACGATCACCCCATGGGTTGTCTTCTGGAAACCCACCAGTCATGGTAAGCAGATGCCTGATGTTCAGGATAGGGGAGTCGCTGGTGTTGTACGTGATCCCTGCCGCCTCCGGAATATAATTGGAGACTGGATCACTTAGCTTAAGTTTGCCATCATCGCGTAGTTTTAGAATGGCCATTGCAGTGAAGCTTTTGGTCATGGAGGCAATGCGAAAAACGGAAGATGTGGTAGTAGGATATTCCTTCTCTCGATTGATTACACCTGTTGAGGCGGTGAGGACAAGTGAGTTATCTACTACAATTCCAAAGGATACCCCTGGGATCTTTCTTGCCGCGGCATGATCCTTTATTAGCTGTTCAATTTCCGGAAGAAGTTTCCGGATTTCTTCTGCTCTGACATCATTTTCAAAGTAATCAGGTTGGAAGCTGGTTAGGAATGCCTTATTTGGCGTGGTTTCCTTAGTTTTTGGAGCATTACAAGAATTGTTCATTAGAATGACAAAACCTAAGGCGAACATTTTACTGATGGATTTGAGTGTTTTCATATAGAGATGGTTAGAGGTATTAGGTAATAAGGACTTCCACAACAATAAAGAGTTGCAATCAATGCTCTACTCCTTTAGAATTATTGCTGGCAGACCCAAATCCTTATACATATCATTAAATGCTTTCATTTCAACATCTATTAGTTGATCCCGCTGATCGGCAAAACCTTTCCATTGCTCCGAGAGATCAGCAAATCTATCTTTTGCTCCTTGTGTAACTCGAGGGTCAGCTGTATCTACATATCCTTTTAAATGCATCAATTGGGCGTTCAGTTGATTTTGAAAATTGATCACATCTTGAAATGTTTTTTGCTTTGGCTGAATAAGATTCTCCTCCCACTTAGAGATTTTCTTGGTTATAGCTTTTGCCGTATCAAGCAACGCTTCTACTCCATCCTTGCCTTTCAATAGCTTTTGATAGGAACCCAGTTGGGATTTAGCCGAACGCATATCATTAACTTTTTCATGAATATCACCAATCATGTCTGTGATTGACTTGAGAAAATCTTGCTGTTCAGTAAAGTCAGAGGTACTTGCATTGACGTTAGGGTTTGGCAGAATGTTAACAGAAGTTTCTAATGTATCTCCGTCTTGAATGCTCAATCGGATTGAATACTCCCCAGGTGCAACAGTAGTTCCTCTATAATCACCATATACAAACACGCCGTTGATGGCTGCCAAGGTTTCCCTTCTAAAATTCCATGTAAAACGATTAATGCCTTTGTCAGAAGAAGCTAAAACTGGTTTCGGTGGTCCTCCAGGCCAAGACTTGAAAGACTCATCCTCTTTACTTGAGTAGGTTCTAATGACATCACTGTTTTCTAAAATGTCAATGGTGAGCGCAACACTATCCGGTAGTTCTTCTGCTAAGTAATAATCAAAAGTGACCCCTGATTTCGGATTTTTTCCAATGGTAGGACTATTGGAGCTTCCACCAACGAACAGATAGGTGTCTTTTGGTTGAAACAATTGAGTATTGGCTCCCAGCTTGTCTTTCGCTTGTTGAATTGCGCCAAGATCATCCAAAATCCAAAACCCGCGTCCTGCAGTTGCTGCTACAAGATCATTGTCCTGAATGGTTAGATCATTGATCGGAACTATAGGTAAATCCAGCTGTAATTTTTGCCAATAGGCACCATCGTTGAACGAAACGTAAAGTCCGGTCTCTGTTCCGGCATATAGTAATCCTTTTACTTTTCGATCTTCCCGAATGGTCCTAACAAACCCATTCGGATCATTAAATCCATTGACAATCTTGGTCCATGAAGCTCCATAATTTGAAGTCTTATAAGCAATGGGAGAGAGGTCATTGAATTTATACCTCATTACAGCAATGTATGCAGTTGCTGGGTCATGAGGTGAAACTTCGATGCTGTTGATAATACCTTCCTGTAGCTCAGTAGGCGTGACATTCGTCCATGTGGTGCCACCATCTTTTGTTAAATGAACCAACCCGTCATCTGAACCTGCCCATAATACCCCTTGTTCATGAGAAGATTCTGTTAAGTACATGATGGTATTATAATTTTCACCTCCTGCTGCTTCGTTCGTATAGGGTCTTCCGCCCGGGCCTTGTTTTGTAGTATCATTTCTTGTGAGATCCGGGCTTATTACATCCCAAGAAATACCTCCATCCATTGTTTTGAAAACCACATTTCCTGCATGATAAATCGTATTGCGATCGTGTGACGATGAAATAATCGGAGCATTCCAGTTATAGCGGTATTTAAAATTCTTTGGAATGCTGCTAAGACCTAGTTCTGGATATTCCTTTATTGCTTTTCCTTCATTGGATGCTTTAACCCATTGTTCAATGATCCCCTGGTAACATCCTCCATAAACCACTTCAGGATTATCCGGATCGAATGCCAGGTAAGCGCTTTCACACCCTGCTACTGAATACCAATCTTTCCATCCAATTCCACCACCGTTCGTTCTGCTGGCAACCGCTATTGCAGAATTGTCCTGCTGGCCACCATAAACATTGTAGGGGACGAGGTTATCTGTGATGACCCGATAAAACTGAGCGGTCGGCTGGTTCTGTTGTGTTGACCAGCTTTTACCTCCATTGTAAGAAATGTTCGCGCCTCCATCATTGGAGTTGATCATGATTTTATTGTTGGTGGGGTTGATCCACATATCGTGATTATCACCATGTGGTGTGGGTAGGTTACTAAAAGACCTGCCACCGTCGATTGATTTCATTACCGGGGCGTTGATGACATAAACCAGGTTCTCATCGATTGGATCAGCTTCAACCTCCATGTAGTACCACGAACGCGCAATCAGAACCCTGTTTTTATTGATTTGACTCCATTTTTTTCCTCCATCGTTCGATCGATATAGACCACCTTTATCACCTTCTGCTTCTATGATTGCAAACACAAGATTGGGGTTGGCCCGAGAAACAGAAATTCCAGCTTTACCGAATTCTTCAGGTAATCCCTCTTCCAGTTTGTTCCAACTTTCACCACCATCAACGGATTTATACAAGCCAGAATTCGGACCGCCAGATGCTACTGTCCATGGGTAGCGTTGGTGTTGCCACATTGCGGCATACAAAATCCGTGGATTGTTCATGTCCATCGACAAAGAAGACGCTCCGGAATTCGGGGCAACATATAATACTTTGCGCCAAGTCTGACCTCCATCGGTGGTTTTGTAAATACCTCGCTCTGCAGAAGGACCGTACAGTGCTCCTTGTACGGACACAAAAACAACATTCGAATCTCGAGGATCAATGATCACATCTGAAATGTGCATAG
>JANQST010000584.1 GCA_028279155.1 Cyclobacteriaceae bacterium | reverse complement strand
GCAGCATTTGGCTCGGCTGGAACGGGAGACCCCTTACAGTTACTAGTATTTATGGTTATTGGCGGTCTAATCTTGCTTATCTCGATAGCGAATTACGTGAATATGTCATTAGCGATTTACCTAAGCAAAGGCCGGGAAGTTGGGGTTCGAAAAGTGTTTGGAGAATCCCAGGGGCAGATTATCAAGGCATTCATCTATGAATCTTTTTTTATAACGCTTATCATCGTTCCATTGGTGATTATTGGTCTTGGACTTGCCCTTCCGGTCTTTAACGAATTGTTGGATATCGAACTTCAAAATAAGCTTTTCACATCACCCGCTTACATATTTTCTGCAATAGGGCTGGTAATTGCGATTAGCTTATTAACCGTGATATATCCTGCTACCGCTTTGGCTAAGACCAAAACCAGCATGCTGATGAAAAGTAAGTCGGTAATGAATATTACTGGGGGGACTCAATATAGAAATGCACTGATTTTCTTCCAATTTGTATTGCTTTTCACACTCGGCATTTCGGCCTGGTTTATGAACCGGCAAATCAGCTATCTGGACAACAAAGAAATGGGGTTTGATGCAACGGGAGTCATCAAAATTGGTAATGCCTGGGAGATCGGTGAATTCTCGAATTACGAACTGTTCAAAACGAAACTTCTTTCGTATCCACAAATCAGTGGGGTCGCCTTTGGTCCAATGATCGGGGATAACATGAACCCTCTCGCTTACAAGCCCGAAGGGCATGATGAAACTTATGAGAACCTGCTGTCATACGGAGTGGACATTGACTATTTCGATGTGATGGGAATGGACCTTACACATGGGGATTTCAAAAAAGTACTTCAGTCATCTGAAGATGGACAGGTCACATCGTTGGTCAATCATAGCTTTATCCAGCGATTTGGCTGGGAAAATGATCCCATAGGGAAGAAGATCACTTTGAGACCAGGATCAGAAAACCCATTGCAGCGCAAGGTGTCGGGCGTATTTAAGGACTTTCATTTTTTCACACTCAAGGAAAAAATTACGCCACAGATCATTTCGCTCCGCCCTGATCCGCAGTTTGTGAATACTAACATTTTGATTCGAACAAATGGAGAGCTGTCAGAAGCCACCAAAGTGATTGAGGAGCAATGGTACGAGATCCGTCCAGACATTCCATTGGAGTATGAGCTCATGGAAGATGCGGTTAGAGAATTGTATGAAAAGGAAAGACAAACCAGTCTTGTTAGTCTTACTTTTTCCCTGCTGGCCATTGCCTTATCCGTTTTGGGATTGGTAGGATTTATGATCTACATCATCGGACTTAAATCCAAGGAAATGACGATGCGGAAAGTGCTGGGTGCCTCACTGTTTCAGATCATTAGTTTCTTAAACAAAAAATTGTTTCTCGCCATATTTATAGCTGCGCTTGCGGGAAGCGGCACAAGCTATTGGCTAATTAGCAAGTGGTTGGAGGATTATGCGTATACGATAACCATAAGTCCGATTGTATTTTTTGCAGCCTTGATTTTAGTCTACCTGATTGTTTTCACAATAACCACTCTACGCTCTGTAAAATGGGCAAGTGCCAATCCAGTGATTGCATTGAAGGACGAATAAATATCCGGATCTTGTAAGTTTTCAGGCTCATTCAGTACTAGTTAGGAAAATGAATGAAATGAAACTTGATTTTTTAACCATGAAAGAACTTGATCAATTGGAATTGAATTACAAATCCAGACGAAGTAAACTGATTATTTGGTCATTGGTAGTAACAGTAGCCTATGTTCTAATTACCAAATTAATGGATGGACTCGTATCTCATAGCTTGATTCAAGGACTCTACCTTGGCGGAACGTTTGTATTGGTTTCGTTCATTAGTGAAACAGAGAATAAGATCCGGAAAATACGATTGGTGAGAAGGGGTTAAAAACAGAAGGCAACTTAGTTGCCTTCTGGAATAGAGGTGATTACGTTACTAATCACCATGCCTGTTCTAACCATGTTTAACGAACAATTCAAAAACAGGCGGGATCTTAGTTGCTTTTCTTAAGTTCTTTCCATTGTTTGATCTGTTGTTTGTATCTCCAGATCCATTCTTTGTTTGTTCCTTTCACCATGAAAATATCAAGTCCCTGGTTGGATGCTTCAATGGCTTTATCATACCGCTCCATTTTAGCCAAAATTTCTGCTTTATATAGTGGGAAGTAACTGACAACCTGGATTTCCAATGCTTTATTGACCCATTTAAGAGCTTGCTCAAGGTCTTTGTCATGCTTCAGGTAATACATTGCTCCATGCAAATAATCGTGAGACACACGCATTTTACTATCCCTGTCATCCGGAAGTGCAAGGACCGAATCGATATTGGCGAGAATCATTTTGTCTTGAGCTTCCCAATCGATTTCCAATTTGATTGGAACGCTCAGGTTTCCCCAACGAAGATCCAATATGCCACTTTTGTCATTGATGTCTCGAAAATAAAGTTGAAGGGATTCCACTGTTTCTGAAGTGGAAGTGGGCGTAGATTTGAACCGGAGAACATCATTTTCTTCTTTGTATCCATAATGACCCCAGAGCGTGGTATCTGAATTCAAAATGATGATCCATTCTTTTTCACCTGGAATGGTATACAGTCCGTATTTCCCTGCTTGAACTCTATTTCCATTGAAAAATAGATCTTTTGAAAATGAAATCTTAGTATTTGCATTTGCACCAGTCCGCCAAACCGAGCCCCAGGGAATCATTTCACCAAAAAGGTCGCGTCCATCCAGGTTGGGTCTTGAATAGACCAATTCGATTTCTGTAAATCCAATGTGTTGGACGACCTCAGCATGTGTGCTGGTCTCAGGAGTCTTTAATTGAGCGAATGCAAGAGCAGATACTAGAAAGAGTAGAATTGAAAACTTTTGTCGCATGTTTTTAGATAAATCTACGACTGGAGAGGAGAGCCAATTGAAAAAAAGCTGCCGATTGATTCCGATCAGGCCATTTCGTACTTTTCTAGCGGTTCTTTATAAGATACTCACGAGGAGTCATCCCGGTATTGTCCTTAAAAACCTGGTGAAAAGTCGATTTTGAGCGAAAGCCTGATTCCTGGGCAATTCCAAGTATTGTTAGGTGACTATAACTTGGGTCAACAAGTTTCTCTTTGAAATGCTCCACCCTGTACCTGTTGATAAATTCATTGAAATTAAGTCCGGCACCAACATTGATTAACTCTGAAATTTCATGTCGGCTATAACCCGTTCTGATGGCCAACTCAACGACAGTTATATCATGATCCAAATACAACTGCTCATTTTTCAAGAGCTCAGTTAGTTTTTCTAATCGGGAAGGATCAATTGATGTTTTTGCTGGCGATGTTTCAAGAAGTTCTTTGAAGAATTTTCTGGACCCTTTCAAACTCCTGAAGCTCATCCGATAGAAAAGAAATGTCAGCAACAAATAGGGAAAAGTTGCCGGGTGTAAATTTAAAAGTGGTTCTTTCAGGTAGCTTAATTCGTAGATGGATGATGGTATCACTAGTAAGGGTAGTGCAAAGGAATTGAATTGATAATGACTTGTCTTAAAGAGTTTGTTTAGCTCAAAGCCATTGACCTTCCATATGCATAAAAATCCATAAAAGATGCCAGAGTATAAGGTAGCATATGAATAGCAGATATATAGTTTGAAGTGAGGGTATATCAAGTGTGTGAAGTAAATCAAAAATGGTACGAAATGGAGCATCGTCAATGACTTGAAGCCTCCTCCTGGTTTCATTTTGTGTGAAATGAAGAGGTAAAAAAACGGACCCACCAGAAGTAAACCAATCAAGCTAAAGTTGCTAAGGGACCTCCAAAACAAGAGCTCCGATGCATCTTTGAAAGGGTAAATAAGCAATCGAAATGAAAGTATCAAAAGGCCAATTGCCAGAAATATGTTCTCTGAATTTCTTTGATGATAAAACAAAATGTTGGCGGCAAGGATAAAACCTTGTGCGGCTCCTACAAGGATAAAAATCTGAAGCGCCGATACTTGAGTAATCACAGATTTAGTTTTGAGATGTTACGTAGAGATTGTTCAATTGGTTGGAACAAGCTATTTCTTCAACAACTGATCAAGTTTAGATTGAGCTTCATCTACTCCTTCCTTTAGCTCACATTCCTGATAAAGTGCTTTAGTTTCTTTCCACACAACAATCGTTT
The DNA here is from genome assembly GCA_028279155.1 of Cyclobacteriaceae bacterium. Taxonomy (GTDB): domain Bacteria; phylum Bacteroidota; class Bacteroidia; order Cytophagales; family Cyclobacteriaceae; genus Ekhidna. The sequence continues at coordinate 3,124 of JANQST010000584.1, read as the reverse complement.
CTTCCGTACTACCTAGCTTTTCAAGAAGAATCCCAAAACCTCTGAGAGTATTTGCAAGGTCTCCCGGGTTGACTTCTATCGATCTATAGAGATCAATTGATTTTCGGTATAGATATTCTGATTCTGCGAGGTTACCCAACTCAGACTCAAGATCTGCATTGTGACGCATTGAATGGGCAATCTTGTTGACATCATTTCCTTTTTCATAATACATCAGGGATTTTCTAAACTGAGAAAGTGCCGCAGAGTAATGATCCCTATCTGATTCTAACTGACCATAAATATGATAGATGCGGCCCAACGAGTTGTAATCCTGAGAAGAACAGTTTTGCAAGGCGATGACCAGCAATCGTCTTACTTCTTCAATGTTATCATTTCTTCGTTCTGTCCATGCTTCCTCCAGTAGTTGATCAACATTCATGCGCTTACATTTTTATTTCAGGTTACTTCCTGAGACTGTATTGCATATTGAGTTTCTCATTGTCCAACCTTAGTTCATTAGCGTAAAACCAGGCGTCCCAGGAAATCTCTTCATTGTCAAAGATAATTTTTCTGTGTCTCGTATCCACAGTGGCCTTACCTTCTTCCATAATGGAATCCCCATCTATAATTGAATAGTTGTTGTGTTTATCTAATGAAAACCACGTGTTGGTTAATTTTTCAACCTTTCCTTTTCTCCTAACCTTATAGATTTTCCATTTTCCCACGATTTTGTTCTCAAAACTTTGGAAATCAGGTATTGCTTCTATTTTCACAAATTTCAGATGTGTCGTTCTGAAGCCAACTTCAAGGCCCGAAAGCATTAAGGTGTTTGGTAATTTCTTCACCTTCCAGCTTGTATTAAACCAGCGGGCATCATTGCTCCGCATGGTCAATTCCTCATCATTTAGTTTATAGAGACCTACGAGATCACCGGATGTGGTTGAAAGTGCAAATCTGTTGTGAGGCTGTATCTCAATAAAAGTGGGATCAAAGATTCTGTCTAGTCCATCTACATTAACGTGATTCAATGACCAGATTCCATTGAGATCAGATTCTTTTAAAGATTGACAGCTTATAAATAAAGTGACAATCAAGACCAGGAGATTTCTTGTTGCAGGCATATGGTTAGGTTTAGATATGAAAGAGCAAAAAGTGTTCCAGCCTAAAAGCACTCAGGTTGTCTCAGCTACGATGAAATAATACATCATTGCTTACTACTTTTGCTGTCCTCTTAATTATGGAAATTTCTAAACAAGAAAAACAATGAAAGTAACAGTAGTAGGCGCCGGTGCTGTAGGTGCCAGTTGTGCGGAATACATCGCGATCAAAAACTTCGCATCTGAAGTGGTGCTTATAGATATCAAGGAAGGGTTTGCCGAAGGTAAGGCTATGGACCTGATGCAAACTGCCTCACTCAACAGCTTTGATACGAAAGTAACCGGTACTACGAACGATTACTCAAAGACAGCCAACAGCGATGTTGCAGTTATCACTTCAGGCATCCCGCGAAAACCAGGAATGACTCGTGAGGAGTTGATTTCCACAAATGCTGGTATTGTTAAAACCGTTGCTGAAAACCTGATCAAACATTCTCCTGATGTGATCATAATTGTTGTTTCCAATCCGATGGATACTATGACTTACCTTGCTCACAAGGCAACTGGACTTCCAAAAAACAGAATCATAGGAATGGGAGGAGCACTTGATTCAGCACGATTCAAATACCGATTGTCGGAGGCATTGGATTGCCCTGCTTCTGATGTGGATGGAATGGTGATTGGTGGACACAGTGATACAGGTATGATACCATTGACGAGACTTGCCACAAGAAATAGTGTGCCTGTATCCAAGTTCTTGAGCCAGGATCAAATGGATCATGTGAAAGAAGAAACCAAAGTAGGAGGTGCTACTCTGACGAAATTGTTAGGTACATCAGCTTGGTATGCACCAGGAGCAGCAGTATCAGCTTTGGTGCAAGCGATTGCCTGTGATTTGAACAAAATGTTTCCATGTTCTTCATTACTAGATGGCGAATACGGTCTTAGCGATGTGTGCGTGGGCGTTCCTGTTATTATAGGGCGCAATGGGATAGAGAGAATTGTGGAGATCGAACTTGACGATGCTGAAAAAACCAATTTAGAAGAAAGTACTGCAGCGGTAAAGAAGACCAATGAAATACTGACTGAGATGAATTTGATCTAAAATATTCCAACAACTTAGCCGGAAGGGCTGGATCGTGAGATTCAGCCTTTTTTTATGCTTTCGTTTCTTGACGAAAATCATAACATTAGGAAGGCGGCTTTTTGTATACTTTTGAAAAATCATGAGGGACTTTTCGGAGTTGATATACAAGAGTGATTTAATCAGCCGTGATTTAAGCTGGCTGAAGTTTAACTACCGTGTCCTCGATCAGGCCAAAAAAGAGAAAAGGAATCTGTTTGAAAAACTCAAATTCCTGGCCATAACTGATTCGAATGCAGATGAATTCTTTATGATTCGTGTTGGTAGTTTGTACAACTACCTTGATTTTGGAAATGACCGTGTTGACTATTCAGGGCTCAGGTCCATACCTTTCAAAGAGCAACTTTTACAGGGTTTGAAAAGATTTGACGAAGATCAACACTCACTCTTTTTGGACGACCTGAAACCATCATTCAAAGACCACTCGTTTGAAATTAGATTCTACAATCAATTGGACGAGAAGCAGAAGAAAGCAGCCAGATCATATTTCAAGAAGACCATTTTCCCAATGCTGACTCCAATGGTCTTCGATCCATATCACTCGTTTCCAATCCTAATGAACAACATTTTGATCTTCGGAGTGGTGACTAAATCATTGACATTCAAGGAAAAGAAGAAAATGTCGTTCATTCAGCTTCCACAGAATCTGCCTCGTTTCTTTGAAATGCTGGATGGGGACAAGCTCATTTTTGTTCCAATTGAAGAGATCATTCGTGAACACATTGATTTCGTGTTCAAGCAGGTGGACATTCTATCATGCACACTTTTCAGAGTTACCAGAAACGGAGATTTCACACTGGAAGAATCCGAAGATATTGAGGCGAATTTCCTGGAAGAAATGAAGGCCAAGCTGCGCACCCGGAAGACCGGGCGGGTAGTTAGATTGGAAGTAGAGAAGAAT
>JANQST010000583.1 GCA_028279155.1 Cyclobacteriaceae bacterium | reverse complement strand
CAGTGGCATTTGAAAATAAACTTCCACTTCCAACGGCAACATTGTCTTCTCCGGTAGTGCTAACCACCATTGTACCATTCCCTACAGCCACATTATTTTGACCGGTTGAAATATTCTGCAAAGACCCTGTTCCTATTCCAGTGTTAAAATTATCTGATAGGTCATCATTATTTCCCGCATCTTCACCGATAAACACCGAGCTTCCAGTATTTGCAGGCTCCAATCGAGTACCTGTCATCACCCAATTCTCTGTTCTGAATACCCCATTTACTCTAACGGAATCATTTGCAAAATCTCCCCAAATTAAAGGAGTGCCCGAATCTGAGTTTTCTATGTAAAGTTCATTGGAACCTGTCTCTGTTCGTCCAGCTTGATAGCCTAGAAAGACATTTCCACTTCCTGTAGAATTCCTTCCAGCTTCGTAACCAAGCGACGTATTATTCGACCCGGTGTTTTGCAAGCTTGCGGCGGAACCCACTACCGTATTCCTTGACCCATTTTCACTTTCTCTTAGTGCCGATGCTCCAATAGCTGTGTTATCAGTGCCATCAGAATTTTCTCTTCCAGATTGATACCCGATGAATACATTATCATTATTGGTAAGATCGTCGTTCTTACCTGCATCTTCTCCGATAAAAACAGATCTTCCTGTGTTCAAAGCTTCCAACCCAGCGCCGTTCATTCTCCATACTTCAGTCCCTTCAATATCAAACCGAATGATATCCTCATCAGCACTTTCTTCCACCTGGATTTTGGTGTCTTGATCGGCATCCTCCAAGAGCGTGTTGTCATTGTCAAGATAAACGCTTAGATCAATATCAGTCGCACTTCCATTCCCAGTGATCGTCAATGTATTGTCTGTCAACTGGAGATCTTGAATTTCGTTGGTATCGTCGGTATCTGCTGTTACCCAACTTAACAGACCATCTCCATCCGTGGAGATTATTTGTCCGGAAGTGCCATCAACGGCAGGTAAAGTATAGTTATCTCCTACACTTAATGTTCCAAACACTTTTAGAGAATCATTTGCAAAATCTCCCCAGATTAAAGGAGAATCTGAATTGGAACTCTCTATATAAAGTTTATCACTACCAGTTTCGTTCATACCAGCTCTAAAGCCAAGGAAAATATTTCTGCTACCTAGTGTATTTCTACCAGCTTCATGTCCCATGGCTGTATTGTTATCGCCCTCTATGTTCTGATTTAATGCTTCATATCCGATTGCACTATTTTTTTGCCCAGAGCTGTTATGAAAGCCTGTTGCATAACCAACAAACACGTTTTGATTGGTTGTCAAATCATCATTTTGTCCAGCAAGTCTTCCAATCATAGTCGACCTCCCTGAGTTGACAGATTCTAGACGATTTCCGATCATCACCCATCTCTCTGTTCCTCCAATATCAAATCGAATTCTATCTTCGTCACTACTTTCTTCTACCTGGATTTTAGTGTCCTGATCGGCATCTTCCAAAAGAGCATTGTCATTGTCTAGATATGGACTGAGATCAATATCTGTGGCACTTCCATTACCGGTTATAGTCAAGGTATTGTCTGTCAACTGGAGGTCCTGAATTTCGTTGGTATCGTCCGTATCTACTGTTGACCAGCTCAATTGACCATCTCCATCCGTAGAGATCATTTGTCCTGAAGTTCCATCAGTAGCAGGTAACGTGTAGTTATTTCCAACACTCAATGTTCCAAAGACTTTGATGGAATCATTGGCAAAATCACCCCATATGAGAGGAGATGAAGAAGCTGTGTTTTCGATATACAATAGGTTATCTCCCGTTTCAATGAACCCGGCTTGATGGCCGAGAAATACATTTCCGTTACCTGTGGCATTTCGCCCGGCCTCTTTACCTATTGCTGTATTGTTGATGCCTATCAGGTTTTCTCGCATGGTCGCATAGCCTATTGAAACATTGGATGTACCTGATGTATTCGAATACAATGAACTAGTCCCAATGGCCGCATTTTGTGCCCCATCAACATTGGACCTCAAAGAGTTCCGTCCAATCCCAACATTTGCATTAGAAGTAAGATCATCATTGTTTCCTGAAGATTGACCTATAAATACCGAATTTCCTGTGTTTAATACTTCTATGGCATTGCTAGTCATTCGCCATTTCTCACTTCCACCAATGTCAAACCGAATAACATCCTCATCGGGGTTTTCTTCCACCTGTATTTTAGTGTCCTGATCGGCATCTTCCAGCAAAGTGTTATCAATAGTTGACCAACTGGTCTGACCATCTCCGTAAGTTGTGATCACCTGTCCAGCAATGCCATCGGTAGAAGGAAATGTGAATGCATCTCCCACGCTCAATGTCCCATGAACTTTTACTGAGTCATTGGCAAAGTCTCCCCAGATGAGTGGTGTTGCTGAATCAGAGTTTTCGATGTATAGGAAGTTGCTTCCAGTTTCATCTTTCCCCGCATTCATACCTAAAAATATATTTCTATTTCCTGTAGCATTTAACCCTGCGTATGGACCAATAACTACATTGTCATAGCCAGTAATATTATTTGCCAAACTTTCAAAGCCAATAGCTACGTTCACACCTCCCCCTTCTATCGAACTCAAGGAATTAGTACCAATTGCTATGTTTCGATTCCCATCTATATTGTTGGGCAATGCATTATCTCCAATCGCAATATTGTTATTTGCATTTAGGTCATCTGATTGCCCAGCTCTTCGACCAATGAATATCGATTGACCTGTATTAAGAATTTCTAACGAATTGGCAGTCATTCTCAACTTTTCATTACCCCCAATGTCAAACCGAATAACATCTTCATCCGCACTTTCTTCTACTTGTATTTTGGTATCCTGGTCGGCATCTTCCAGAAGGGTGTTGTCATTATCCAGGTAAGCACTTAGATCAATTTCAGTGGCACTAACATTGTCCGTGATAGTCAAAACATCTCCAACAAGCTGCAAATCCTGGATTTCATTTGTAATGGAACCATCCACCTCTGCAGTCAGATAGCCGTTATTATTGGCAAATGCATCCACCTCTGCTTCCGTAAGTTGAGTGTCGGTATCCGTATCAATCACAGACAAGTCAATGGTGCTTCCATCAGAGATACTCAAAGAAGTACCGTCAAAAGAAATATCCTGGATTTCATTCGTGGCAGAGCCATCCACCTCAGCAGTAAGGTAGCCGTTGTTGTCAGCAAAGGCATCTACTTCCGCTTCGGTCAGTTGCGTGTTGGTATTGATTCCGGAAATGTCCACACTACCTCCATCCTCGAGGCTTAAATTGGTCCCATCAAATGACAATTGTTGATCATCCGTCAGGTCACCTACAACCTCAAGTGGGCGTGCTGAACTACCGTCTCCAATCAACGTACTTCCAACCTCAGCGACCTGGCTGCCCCAATTGTCTCCCCCACTTGTGGTTGGCAATGTAATCGTGTTCCCTTCTGAAATGGTTAGCTCTCCGGTACCATTATTAAAACTTAAGGTCTGATCATCGCTATCCGTATCGATTACCGATAGATCGACTTGTCCACCACCTTCCAATGTTAGTGTCGTCCCATCAAATGATAGTTGCTGATCATCTGTAAGGTCACCAACCACTTCCAATGGGTTTGCCACGCTTCCATCTCCACTTAAAGTGCCATCTGTTTCAACAACCTGGCTTCCCCAATCATCACCTTCACTTGTTGATGGCAATGTGATGGTGTTGCCATCTGAAATACTTAATTCGTTGTTATCTTCATCAAAACTCAATGTTTGATTATCAGAATCATTTTGAACCGTATTGGCGTGCAAGGCGTACGGAACACTCATGAGTTGGCTGGAACCCATCGTAGTGAAATTTTGACCTCCGTTCAAATCAAGACCAACACGCACGAAATAGGGTCCGTTGGCCCAATCGATGTTTGAAAAATTGCCATTGATCACGTTACCAGTTCCAATAGATAAATTCACTAAGCCAAATCCATTGGTTTCCAGTGCAAATGTTTCCTGATATTGGCTGGCGCCATCAGCACTTCCCTGAACAATGATGATCTGAATTCCAACTGTCTCGTTGGCAACCACCTCTCCAGAAGCATCACGAATGACCGCCTGATATTT
>JANQST010000578.1 GCA_028279155.1 Cyclobacteriaceae bacterium | reverse complement strand
ACAGCCCATGGTAATGATTTAAAGGCTTCTTTTGAAGTTCTCCACAATCAGTTTTTGGTGATTACCCTGGACGAAAAAGTGAGTCAGGCGAGTGGATGTAGTATTGATGCATCGGTGAACTTCGTTAGAGCTTTGGAAAATGAGCTTGGGGTTTCACTCATAAACAATGACAAGGTTGCATTCATGGTGGATGACAAGATTGAACTTTTACCTGTTCATGGATTGAAGGAAAAAGTGTCCGAAAAGACCATCGTACCAAGCACAATGGTTTTCAATAATACCGTTCAGAATTTAGGAGATTTCAAGGGAAAATGGCTTGTTGAAAGCGGTGAAACATGGCTTAATCGTTTTTTCAATTAGGGCCTTTTTGTGTCTTCTTGTTATTCTTATTAAGTAAATTAGATAATCAGTTCTGGCAAAAATTCGTTACATAAGTATTATGCGAAATTTATTCATCGTATTGCTCAGCATTCTGGCTGTAGGATGCTCTATACAAAGCAGCATTGATAAGGAAGAATTTGATGCAGTGATCGCAAAACATGGCGATGATCCACAGAAAAATACTGCTGAAGAAAATGTGATTGTTGGAGATGCATTCCAAAAATCAAATCGGCTAATTGAATCAATTCCTTTTTATAAAGAAGCGTTAAAACAAGGGACCACGAATGAATCCGTTCATGTGCATCTTGCTCACGGGCTCAAAGTGGAGCAGAAAAACGATGAAGCTCGAGCCATACTTGAAAAATATATTCCAAAAGCCAGTGACCCTCACATGAAAAAACTGGCTGAAAAGGAACTTCACAGCATTGATAACATCGATGATCTGCATGGCCAGAACAGCTACTATCGTGTGAAGAACTTGAATGCCATCAATACAGCTAGTGCTGAATATTCTCCTGTATACAGCAATAATAAATTATACTTTACCTCAAATCGAGATGGTGGTAAGATTTACAAAACTACAGGCACTCATTTCACAGATATTTACCAGGTAGCTACTCGTGGGGCAAATGTTGACTTGGCTACTCTTAGTCCTTTAGATCCAATCATAAATCATTTCGATACGAATGAAGGATCAATAGCGATAATGCCAGGTGGAAACTCTATCATTTTTGCAAAAGGAAATAATGGAAAAGCAACAGGATATTCAAACGTTCATCTTTTCTTTTCAAGATTCAGAAATGGAAAATGGTCGGACCCTGTTCCTCTATCTATAAATGATCCGGATGCATGGGACTCTACTCCGGCATTGAGTCAAGATGGTAAAACGCTTTATTTTTCTTCTGACAGAGAAGGAGGATATGGAGGAAATGACCTATACTCTGCAACCATAAATAGACGAGGCAGATGGGTTGATGTTAGAAACCTAGGACCAGATATCAACACACCTGGTAATGAAATGTTTCCATTTGTTAGCTCGGATGGAAGCCTATACTTTTCATCAAATGGGCATCATGGACTGGGTCATCTTGATATTTTTAGGGCTGTCCGACAAGGAGGACATATCTCAGTAGAGAATCTTGGTAAACCAATGAATTCGCATCAGGATGACTTTGGTTATTATGAATTCAACCTGACTCGAGGTTTTTTCACATCTAACAGAAAAGGTGGAGAAGGAGATGATGATATTTATACGTTTGTAAATGATGATCCGAACCTCAGAGTGGTTAACTACTTCCTTACAGGCACTACTGTGACTACTGATGATTCAGGAGAAGAAATCATTTTACCGAATACTAAAGTCACTTTGACAGCAGATAATGGAGAGGTTATCGGTGAAACATTTACCGGCAATGACGGGAGATTTGATTTCCGGGTTTTTACGGAAGAAAACTATGATCTAATTGGGGAGAAAACGGATTACTTCACTACCAGGAAGGATTTCAGTACGATAGGTAAAACAGTTGATAAATCTGATTTGACTGAACAGGTGACCAATATAAATTTCGAGACCAAGATCAAGATGGATCGGATTGTGTTGGAAAAAGCGATTGTCCTTAACAACATTTACTATGATCTAAACAAGGCAGATATCCGTCCGGATGCAGCATTGGTATTGGATAGCCTCGTTTTGATCATGAATGACAACCCAGAGATTTACATTGAGTTAGGATCACATACGGATTCAAGGGCTGACGATAATTATAACCTTGATCTTTCGCGGAGAAGAGCTCAATCTGCTGTGCGGTATATCATAACAAAGGGTGTTGAACCTGAGCGAATTGTTGCCAAAGGATATGGCGAATCACAACTCATTGTCAAGAATGCTCAAAATGAGGAGGAGCACCAAACCAACAGGCGGACTGAATTTAAGGTGCTAAAATACAATCCCCGGGATCGCAACGATAACCTGGCGCCAGGTGAAGAAGCGGATGAATATGATCGTTTCTTTATAGATAGCGAAAAAGGAAACGAATAATAGCTTTTCTTTGCAAAGAAAAAAGCATGATTGATCGCTATGCCCAGCGAGGGGTCTCTTCGGATAAAGAGGATGTGCACACGGCTATTAAGCACATTGATAAGGGACTATTTCCAAATGCATTTTGCAAAATTGTAGAAGACATAGCCAATGATCCGGACTATTGCACAATCATGCACGCGGATGGAGCAGGTACCAAATCTTCACTGGCCTATCTATATTGGAAAGAAACAGGAGACTTGAGTGTTTGGAAAGGTATTGCTCAAGATGCGATCATCATGAACACGGATGATTTGCTTTGTGTGGGCTGTACAGACAACATTTTGATGTCCTCAACCATTGGAAGAAACAAGAACCTGATTCCAGGGGAGGTCATTTCGGAAATCATCAACGGAACAGAGGAAGTACTCCAAATGCTCAGGGATAATGGGATCGGGATTTCCTCCACTGGCGGGGAAACAGCGGATGTCGGAGATCTGGTACAAACAATCATAGTTGACAGTACAGTCACGGCCAGGATGAAAAGAAATGCTGTGATTGATAATAGCAATATTCGTCCTGGTGATTTAATCGTTGGCTTGGCTTCTTATGGTCAAGCCACTTATGAACAGGAATATAATGGTGGGATGGGCAGCAATGGTCTCACTTCTGCACGGCATGATGTTTTTTCTAAAGAATATGCGGAAAAGTACCCTGAATCTTTTGACAAAAAGGTGAACATGGATCTTGTTTATTCAGGCTCTAAAAGACTCACTGATGAAGTAGAGGGATCACCTTTAGATGCAGGTCGACTTGTACTGTCTCCAACAAGAACCTACGCTCCTATAGTCAAGGAGGTTCTGAGTGAGATGCAATCCGAGATCCATGGAATGATTCATTGTAGTGGCGGAGCTCAGACCAAAATTTTACACTTTATAGAAGATTTAAGAATCATCAAGGACAACCTTTTGCCAATTCCACCACTATTCAAAATGATCCATGAAGAAAGTGCTACGGATTGGAAGGAAATGTATAAGGTCTTTAATATGGGTCATCGATTGGAATTTTATGTGGATGAGGAATCAGCGGATGAAATTATTGAGATATCTAAATCCTTCAATGTCGATGCTCAGGTTATTGGCAGGGTTGAACCCAATGACTCGAAAGAGGTGGTGATTCAGTCCGAACACGGACTTTTCCAATACTAAAAACTGTCTTCTATCCTACTTTATCCTTAAGTGTAACCTGTTTTTTACCACTAAAAAATGAAATTGCAGCATGCAGATTGTTATTTCATTTTTGGCACTCATTGGTTTGATTACATTAAATGAACCTGAGAAAAAACCTTTTGTTGTTATTGAATTGTTTACTTCTGAAGGATGCTCAAGCTGTCCTCCCGCAGATCGTCTGTTATCGGAAATTGTAGACAGGAGCTATGATGATGTAGAGGTCATTGGAATGTCGTTCCATGTAGATTATTGGGATTACATCGGATGGAAAGATCCTTATGCTGATCAACAGTTCACGAATCGACAGAGAAGCTACGCAAGGAAATTTTATTCCAGCCAGGTGTATACTCCGCAAATGGTAGTCAATGGAAAATTTGAATTTGTAGGATCAAATCGTGCTCAATGGAATAATGCGTTTGAGAAACTTAAGAGAAATGAGCCAAACTATTCCATCAAGATTGACCACATGGTTATAGATGGAAGTGAAGTGAACGTTCAGGTTGGTTCAAATAGCGATAAACGTGTAATTCTTAATGCTGCACTGGTTGAAAGAGGACTTTCCCAGCAGGTAACAAGGGGAGAAAACAGGGGAAGGCAGCTCAAGCATGACAATGTGGTACGAACATTTAAAACAAGACAATTTGATGGGCAGCAAAACACTATCAAATTGGAAATTCCTCAAGACATGGATCTAGCAAAATCAAGTCTCATTCTTTATGCTCAGGACGAGAAACGCTGGGAAGTTGTTGCAGCGTTAAAAGTGTCGCTCATTGATTAAAAACATTCATCCTTATTAGAAATTTATAACATCCTTCGGGTTCAAGATTGCAGCAATTCTCAGTTAAATTGCAGCTGTAATTTCTGTTTTTGATGAAGGAATTTTATAAGACGCTTTCCGACACTAAAGTTTCTCTTGAACCCTTAACCCAAGATCATATCCAATCCCTGAAAGAGGTTTGCGAGGATGAAAATATTTGGACATGGTATACAGAAGACCTCTATACTCCCGAAGCAATGGCAAAGTGGATGACACAACGCCTTGAGGAATCGAATGCTGGTGAGAAAATGACTTTTGCTGTCAGGTTGAACGAAACAGAACAGGTTATTGGGTCTACCAGTTATGGTAACATTGAGTGGGGTGAAAAAAACATTGAGATCGGATGGACATGGCTTGGCGGAGATTTTATTGGGGCTGGTGTGAACAAACATATGAAGTTTCTTATGTTAAGTCATGCATTTGAAACAATGGGTATTGAACGACTTGAGCTTCGGACCGATGAATTAAACGTGCGTTCAAGAAGAGCCATGGAAAAGATTGGAGCTAAGCATGATGGTACACTACGAAATCATCGATATACGCGAGGGGATAGAAGGAGAAATACAGTTGTTTACGGAATTGTAAGAAGTGATTGGGATGGGATTAAGAAGACTATATTTAAAGATCTTTAATGGAAGCCATTCTTATCATACTTTCTATTTTGCTATTGGCAGGTGGTGTTATTTTTTCAGTACTTCCACCACTTCCAGGTCCGTTACTTTCTTACGGATCTTTAATAAGTGCTCATTACATCTCAGAAGAAACATCATTTAGCACCACCTCATTTGTTGTATGGGGGATATTAGTTTTGATTGTTACTGCTGCTGATTATGCATTGCCAGTAGCAGCAACCAAAAAATTTGGAGGAACGAAAGCTGGAGTTATTGGTGGAATGATAGGCATAGTCGCTGGCATTCTTCTACCGATTCCTTTCGGAATTATTGTAGGGCCGCTTTTGGGAGCGATCATTGGCGACTTATACGGCGGAAATCATATTCGGTCAGCGTTCAAATCAGGGTTTGGGTCGTTTCTTGGCTTTTTGGTAGCAACCTCTATCAAGGTCTTGTTCAGCCTTATTCTCGGAGGTATAGTTGTCTACAAGGTTGGTGAATTTACCGTCACAAGCATAATGGAAATGTTTTAGACAAGGCTCATACTCACCAATCCACCTACAATTATTATGTCGATGAATGCTTTCAAATCTTTAAAATCCTTGAGCTTGTCAGCTTTTATTAGTCTATAGATAAACCATAAGATGACAGGGAGCAATGCTCCAAAGAATATACGAACCGTCCAATTCGGGATTGCCAATAAGTAAACTGTGAGCAATGATATACCTGCAATACAGACAAGGTAAATAATCAACTTGGCACCTCTAAGCCCCCATACAATTGGTACCGAGTTAACTCCAAACGCCTGTTCTCCCTTTGAGCTAATGATGTCTTTCAACGTTTCTCTAATAAAGACAACTGCACAACCAAACAAAGAATAGATTACTGCTAGAATGCTTATTTCTCTAAAAAAAACCATAACAAGCAGGATTGTTAGAATGGTGAGAAAGGAAATGGTAAGCGTACTCAAGAGCAGCACTCTTTTTATTCCGATGCTGTAAGTGAAAAGCGCACCTGTTGAAAAAATATGGACGGCTCCAATCATAGGATCAATTAAGAATCCGATTGCGATCCCGGTTGCTGACAATCCGATATGGGAAGCTAGCGCAAGTCTTCTTCGTAGATCAGGTCCGACCACAACCTGGTTTGGTCGATTAATCATATCAATTTTTTGATCGAAGTAATCGTTGATGATGTATCCTCCTGCGCCAATCATCCCTGTACTCACCAATAATAATAGAAAATCAATATTGGCAATTCTTTGGAAGTCAATCACCATGAGAAATTTAGCCGTCGCGAATTGAGTATAAGCGATAATTAAGAGGTTCGGAATACGGCTGGCGATTAGGAATCCGGTGATATCATTCAAACGAATGTTCATCCCTGAGATTTACGGATGTTCTGTGAGATGAGTTCATAAATCTCTTGCCAATCTTTATCCTCAATCATTCTGACGTGATTAGACATTGTATCAAAATCATCCCTAACCGCTGGACCGGTTTGTGATTTTTTTGGCGTTAATTCCACTGCTTTATCCAGTGTCTCGCTGGCCAGATGCTTGAAATCTTTGAGTGAAATACCAATCTCAGATAAGATAGAATCAGAAATATGGTACATATGATTAGTGAAGTTGCAGGCAAACACTGCTGCCAGGTGAAGTCTTGCTCGATTTTCCGAACTCATCAGTCGCACATCTGTGCTGAAGCTTCTTACAAATGAAAAAATGGGTTTTTCAGTGATCTCAGTGCCTTCAACAAAAATGGGGAAGGATGAAAAATCGACCTTCTTTTCTTTCGTAAAGGTTTGTAGCGGATACACTACTCCTCTCAATTCATGTCTATCCAAATCTGAAATAGGCCTTGCGCCGGACATATGCACAATGGTACAATCTGATTTCTGGATCGAATCGGAAAAAGCTCTTAATATATCATCTGGTAGGCATAGTAGAGCGTACTCAAAATCATTGGGATCAAAGTCTTCGAGCAGTAGTGTCTCATTAGCATCAACTTTCCTTGAGAATAGTTTGACTTCATGTTTTGTAGAAATCCTATTAAAGAAATGATAGCCGACATTGCCATTTCCGATTATCGCTACCTTGCTCATAGCGTAAAAGTAGCTTGATTGTCAGGCTTCTACTCCTTTGTCACGCATTTTTATGAATTCGGAATACCGGCGGACAATTGCCACGGTGAAGCCAAGTACCAATAAGAAGGTACCAATCCAAAGGAGGTTGATCCATGGTTTTTTGACCGCTTCTAGGATGATCCAATCTTTCTGGGTGGTGCGTGTTGAGAAAATAACCGCATTTTCTTGTGGAATGATATTTTGGATGGAGATCATGAATGCAAGGTCATTCACATGATCGTCAACCCTTCCAACAAACTCACGATCTTTGATAATAAAAATGGGTTCAGAAAGATAATCCCTGTACTCACCCTGAACATTTATAACAGCTTTAACTGCTACATCATTATCGTCTAGCGGAGTTCCATTGATCTGGCTTATTGGCTCAAGTCTTTCAAGGGTTGCCACGTAATCATTGATAAAGAAATTGGATCCAACAGTTACCTTAATTTCCTGAGGGTCACTCCAATCCTCTTCAGATGTTGGTTTCGGAAACGTTCGAACATGTGTGTACATATCTGCCCCAATCGTTCGATGGATATCTGGCGAATAGACCGTCATATTCATGGTCTCATTGATTTGAACCCTTGGAAATAGCGTGAACTGCTTACCTTTTTCTGTGTGATACTCAATCTCGAAATAACTATTCTCAGCGCTGTAAAGTGTCAAGGTATCTTTTACACTATTCGTGGTCCTTATCACTTTAAGTGGGTTAACCGTAGTGGTCAGTAAATTCTCATCCACCATCCCAACCTCCTTTGTTAGCTTTCTTATTCCCTTGTAGATCATCGAATACTCGCTCATCTGCCGTGGCTCATTAATGAAGAGAAGCAAATTGTCCTGATTAACCTCATCGGGAAATTCACTGCTCCAGACCATCGACGTATAGTTGGTTGAAAGAATCTTGGAATATCCTGATGAAAATAAGATTCCAACAAGCATCATGGCAATCCCTATATGTGCAATTGACCCACCTGCTAATTTGAAATTCGATCGTGCTATTGATAGAAGAATCTTCGCATTGGCTATAATCGAATAAACCGAAGCAATTAGCAGAACCAGGTAAGCAGGATCAGTGATTTTCCCTAGCACGATCACCAAGGCAGAGAGCCCAAGTGAGATCATAAATGGAAAGGCCAACTCATCCTTTAATTTCTTTTTATCCATTTTCTTCCACCAGAAGAATTGCCCTGTTCCTGAAAATATTGCGAGGAAAATGGATAGCACCAATTGAGGTAATGAATACGCCTTGTAGGTATCCGTAGAAGGTGCCATATTGAGATTAAAACCCAATGAATCTGCTATGGAATTGTATACTGGAATTGAAGTCCCAGCCAAAACCTGGAATCCCATGAAACACAAGACAGCAGCACCCATGAAGATCCAGAATTCGCGGGAATACGTAGACACTTCTTTTTTAGTTGAAGGAATATCTTTCCATCGAATGGCAATCAGGACGATTGAAAGAACAAGGAATGCCAAAAGATAGAGCAATAATTGTCCGGAGAGTCCCAGGTCTGTAAAAGAATGAACGGAAGAATTTCCTAAAATCCCGCTTCGAGTTAGGAAAGTGGCGTACAACACGAGAATAAATGTTGCAACAGAAAGTATCATTGACAACTTGAGTGCAGATCCGCTTTTTTTATAAGCGATCATTACATGGATCGCTGCAATCAGGATCAGCCACGGAACATAAATAGCATTCTCAACAGGATCCCAATTCCAGTACCCCCCGAAGTTCAATGTCTCATAGGCCCAGTAAGCGCCCATCAGGATACCCACTCCAAGAACCAAGGCTGAGAATTGAGCCCAAGGTAGCGCTGGTCGAATCCATTCCTTGGTTTTCCCAATCATGAGACCACCTAAGCAGTAAGCAAACGGGATGACTGTTGTTGCAAAGCCTAAGAACAAAGTAGGTGGATGTATAACCATCCAATAGTTTTGTAGCAATGGGTTCAACCCGTTTCCATCTTCTGGAATGAAATTGGGATCAGTTTTGAAGATTGGCGCATCCAAAACCTCACGAAGCAGCAAGAACGGTGAGCTTCCTATTTTGACATTGAAAATCACAACCCCAAGAATCATGGATGCCAGAAAAACCTGGGTCAAACTCATGATCAACATAACTGGAGCTTTCCAAAACTTATTGGTTTTAATCAGGATCACACCAAGGATTGCATTCCAAAACATCCATAAAAGAAACGATCCCTCCTGGCCTTCCCAGAAACTGGATATTTGATAATGGACGGGAAGAAGAGAGGAGGTGTGGCTATATACGTAATGATATTCGAAGTAATGGTTGTGGATTAGATAGAAAAGTGTGCCAACAATCCCTATTACACTAATTGCATGAACATAAAATACTTTACTCCCGAAGGACGACCAACCTTCATCCTGATGTCTTCCTTTTAAAAAAGCAAAAGCAGCGAGTGCACTGCTTACGAAAGAGAGGAT
This sequence comes from Cyclobacteriaceae bacterium, assembly GCA_028279155.1. Taxonomy (GTDB): domain Bacteria; phylum Bacteroidota; class Bacteroidia; order Cytophagales; family Cyclobacteriaceae; genus Ekhidna. The sequence continues at coordinate 9,318 of JANQST010000578.1, read as the reverse complement.
AACAAAAATATGTCCTAGTTGGCCTTCAAAGTAGTGTATCACTGTAATGGAGAATTATATTCCTGCACTTAGATCCGCTTCCTCCTGATACTTAGATGGACATTTCAGAAGTATTTTTTCAGCGATGAAATTTTCGTTATTGTATGAGCCAATGATTACCACTTGCTCTGACTTTGCAAAATCCGTAGGAATTGGATTCGAATGATAGACTTGTTGTATAAATCCATTTTCATCAACCATTTGAAATTTAAATGAAAGCTTATCAGGGCTTTCTTCAATTCCAACGATATTCCCTTCTTCTGACCTGGTCAATTGTCCAACCACATGAATGCTCTTCTTAAAGCCTTTAGTTGATAGCTCTTTCGCCTCCTTGAATGTTACATAGGAGCTCGCGTCCCCCGCCATTAACATTATGATCACAACTGCAATGGCAATCACAATAATGGATACTATATACTTCGTCTTCATGTTTTCTATAAAACCGCAAAGATCGTTATTGATTCAATCAAAGCGGCAAGAATTAGAAGAATTTTATGCTCATTTTTGATTTTGTGAGACCTCTTCTTCCAACCGTTTAGTTTTTCTGTCCAACCTAAAGAGCAGGTAAAAGAAACCAGTCAGAATTACCAGAATAATCGCAATAACAACGTAGATCTTTCCCTCCCCTCTAAAATTATCCGCCATCTCAACCTGGGCTGTAGAGACGATAGGGGTTAGAATAATTAGTAGTGAAAAAGCAAGTCGAAAAAACAAAGTCGTAATGTGATTCATGTGAGTCCAGCTTAACTGGCGTTTTCAAGTTTTTGATGTGTAAGCGACAGCCGAATGTTGATCGATGCTATCCAATAGCCAAGCAAAGACCACCCCAGCACTGCTGTGTAAAATACCTTTCTTAAGTTACTATCAAGATCATAGGCGTTGAATCCAGGGTTACCCCCATTTCCAGGATGCAGACTGTCTGCCATTCTGGGCAGAATGAACAACAATGGTATCATTAAGAAATAGGCGAAAATGTTATAAACCCCCGATATTCGATTTCGTTGCTCTTCATCTTTGATTGAGTTTCGCAAAACGAAATAAGCTAGGTAGATCAAAAGTGAAACTGCAGATGCATTTTGCTTTGGGTCATTACTCCATGGCTCACCCCAGGTATATTTGGCCCAAACCATGCCAGTTACAATCCCAAGCACTCCAAAAGCAATCCCCATGTTTGCAAGTTGGGAGCTGTAAATATCAAATTTGGAATTGTTAGTCTTAAGGTACTTTATGGCATATATCACAGAGCCTGTAAACACAAGGATCATCCCGAACCACATTGGAACATGAAAATGAAGTACTCGAATGGTCTCGTTAAGAATAGGAAGTTTGGGTACAGGCAAAAGCAAACCTCCAATTATGGTGTAGGTAAGCAAAGCCATACACAACCATTTCCACCAATTCGTTTTTAATAAATATCCCATTAAGAGCGCCAGATAAAAGGGAACAAGATAAACGTGAGTGCAATGATAATCACATCAACTGAGATCAGGGTGAGCATATTACCCTGAATTTGTGACCAGATGTTTTGATCCAAAATTTTAGCAGAATTGCTAATGGTCAAGATTAAAACTGGGATTATGACCGGGAAACCTAAGACAGCCATCATTATGGAACGATTACTTGCCTTAAATGCTATTGCTGAGATCATGGTAAAGGCTGAAGACAAGCCAAGGCATCCTATTAGTAGATTGAAAATAAATAATTGATGATTAACAATAGGATTGCCAAACAACACAGTAAATATGACTAATGAAAGAATTGCAAGAGCTATTAGATACAAGAAGGAATAGATCAGTTTAGATATAATTAAATTATGAGGTTTTATTAAGAAGAAGTAGTAGATCGATCTCCTTTCCTCTTGGGCAAAACTTTTGGAAATTGCTGTGATTGCCGTAAATAAAATAATGATCCAAAAAAGTGCATTCCAAACCTCAATGGAGACGAAACCCCTAAAGGCCATGTAAGAAGTGAAAATGGTTGAGGCTAGGTAAAGCAGAATTCCTGAAATAGGATTTTGCTGTCGCCAATCCACAACCAGATCTTTTTTAATAAGCTCAATCACTTTTCGCACAACGCAAAAGTAGTTTCAAAACACTATCGGAATTTCCGAAAGTTGATTTGTTTTGCGGTACGGGAGCAAAAAGTTGAGCTGCACAACATTTTTTCTAAGTATTCGAATTGAACCAATGAGTTTTAATTTTATTAAGCAATGAAAAAAATTCTAGTAACGGGAGGAGCTGGATTCATTGGGTCGAATTTAATTGAGGCACTTCTAGAAAGAAATTATCATGTTGTTTGCATCGATAACTTATCAACTGGATTTAAAAAAAATATTCAAGAATTTGTTGGTAGTAAAAACTTTGAATTCATTGAAGGCGACATCCTGGATTTTCAACTCTTATTGCAGGCCTCAAATGGGGCATATGCGGTCTCTCATCAGGCTGCACTTGGATCTGTTCCCAGGTCAATTAAAGATCCCTTAACAACTAATCGCGTTAATATTGAAGGGACGTTGAATGTTTTTAAAGCATGTGTGGACAATGGAATTCAAAGGGTGGTTTATGCCGCTTCCTCCTCGACTTACGGAGACTCTGTTGAATTGCCAAAGAAAGAGGAGAAAATTGGTAAGCCATTATCTCCTTATGCCGTGACTAAGTTGGTGAATGAATTATATGCTGAGGTTTTTCACCGTGTATACGGTCTAAATTCAATCGGTTTGAGGTATTTCAATGTGTTTGGTCCGAGACAAGATCCTAATGGATCGTATGCTGCAGTAATACCATTATTCATTAATGCTATTCTTTCGAATAAAAAACCTCAAATAAATGGAGATGGAAATCATAGCAGAGATTTTACTTTTGTGGCGAATGCTGTCCAAGCAATTATTAAGGCCTTAGAATCAGATGTTGTGAACTACAACAAGATATATAATGTTGCATGCGGTCAAAGTACAACGCTCAACGAGTTGGTAAACTATCTTAATGAGATTGAGGGGACTCAAATTGACCCAGTGTATAGAGATGAAAGGGAAGGTGATGTGAAACATAGTCTTGCAGATATTTCAAATACAGAGAAATACTTAGATTATAAGCCGAAGTATCCTATCAAAGATGGGCTGAAATTAACGATTGAATGGTATAAAAAGCATGAGTTCATCGAACGATAGTCGGAGAATTTTGATAACTGGAGGAGCAGGTTTTATTGGTTCCCATGTTGTTAGGAGGTTTGTTAAGGATTCAAATTATTATGTTATAAACCTTGACAAGTTAACTTATGCTGGTAATCTTGATAACTTGAGGGATATTGAGAATGAATCCAACTATGAATTTGTGAAAGGTGATATATGTGACGAAGATCTAGTCCATCAGCTATTTAAGGATCATGATTTTGATGGAATAGTTCATTTAGCGGCTGAATCTCATGTGGATAGATCCATTTCGAATCCATTAGAGTTTGCTCAGACAAATGTTATAGGTACGCTTACACTATTGGAAGTTGCAAAAAATAACTGGAAGGAAGGAAAGAACAAACTATTTTACCACATCTCTACTGACGAAGTGTATGGGTCTTTGGACGAAGAAGGATTATTTACTGAAAAAACTCCTTATGACCCTAAATCTCCATATTCTTCATCAAAGGCATCTTCGGATCACTTTGTAAGAGCGTACGGAAATACATATGAGCTTCCCTATGTGATTTCTAATTGTTCTAATAACTACGGCCCAAATCATTTCCCAGAGAAACTGATACCATTATTGATTAATAATATAAAAAAGAAGGAATCTCTACCAGTTTACGGCAAGGGTGAAAACATACGTGACTGGTTATATGTTGAGGATCATGCTGCTGCAATTAAATTGATTTTTGAGAAAGGACGGAGTGGAGAGACCTATAATATTGGTGGGTTTAACGAGTGGAAAAACATAGACTTAGTTGAATTTCTTTGTGACTTGATGGACAAGAAATTGGACAATGAAAAAGGAACATCACGAAAATTGATCACATTTGTGAAAGATCGCGCAGGTCATGATTTAAGATATGCGATTGATGCATCTAAACTTTCGAAAGAACTGAATTGGAGACCTTCAGTCACCTTTGAAGAAGGCCTTGAAAAAACTGTCGATTGGTACTTAGAAAATGAAAAATGGCTTGAAGACGTTACTTCTGGAGAATACATGAAATATTACAAGGAGCATTATTCAAAAACATAGATGGAAATCTTCAATCTAAATTCTTCAAACCAAAATCAATTTTCATGAAGGGGATCATTCTAGCCGGCGGTTCTGGCACACGATTACACCCACTTACTTATACTGTAAGCAAGCAGATATTGCCTGTATACGATAAGCCAATGATCTACTATCCGCTTTCTACATTAATGCTTGCTGGGATAAATGAAATCTTGATTATTAGCACACCAAGAGATTTGCCACTATTTGAAAACTTGCTAGGGGATGGATCCAAATTGGGCTGCAGTTTTTCATACGAAGTTCAAGAAGAACCAAAAGGTTTAGCAGAAGCATTTCTTATTGGCGAAAATTTTATTGGGGATAATAGTGTGTCCTTGATTCTTGGGGACAATATCTTTTATGCGTCTGGATTGTCTAAGAAGATACAAGCATGTGTAGATCCCAATGGAGGAATTATTTTTGCATATCATGTTAGTGATCCGCAGAGATATGGTGTAGTCGAATTCGACGAGCATAAAAAGGCGATTTCAATTGAAGAAAAGCCTTCGAACCCAAAGTCAAGCTATGCTGTGCCTGGCCTTTACTTCTATGACAATGAAGTAGTTGAAATAGCCAAAGCTATAGAGCCTAGTCAAAGAGGTGAGTTTGAGATTACTGAAATAAACAATCAATACCTTCAAAAGGGAAAGTTAAAGGTCCAGGTTTTTGATAGGGGGACTGCCTGGCTTGACACAGGTACCTTTTCTTCATTGATGCAGGCAAGTAATTTCGTACAATTAATAGAAGAAAGACAAGGTCTTAAAGTAGGTTGTATAGAGGAAGTAGCCTACAAAATGGATTTTATTGATGCAGATCAGTTATCAGCTTTGGCAAGACCCTTGGAAAAGAGTGGATATGGTCTGTATCTCAAAAATGTATTGAGGAATGAAGGCTGAGAAAACCAACCTGAATGATTGTTGGGTAATTGAACCAGATGTCTTTGAAGATGAACGAGGCTATTTTTACGAGGGATTTAATAAAATAAAATTTGAGAACGCAACTGGTGTTGATTTTGATGTGAAGCAGATTAATCAATCGAGATCATCTAAAGGAGTGTTACGTGGCCTTCACTTCCAAAGAGCCCCTAAATCCCAGGCAAAATTGGTATCATGCATTGAAGGTGAAGTTTTAGATGTAGCTGTGGATTTGAGAAAAGCATCGCCAACCTATGGTCAATTTGCAATGGTGCGGTTGTCGGCAATAAATAAAAAGCAATTCTACATCCCAAAAGGTATGGCTCACGGATTTTTAGTTCTATCCGATAATGCAAAGCTTATGTACCAAACAGATGAACTTTATTCGCGAGAACATGATACTGGTATTAGATATAACGATCCGGAAATTGGGATTGGTTGGGGGATTTCAGATGAAAAAATAGTTCTATCAGAAAAAGATAAAAATTTGCCAGCGTTAAATGAATGTAATTTTGATTTTTAATATTGATCATAGAAACAGGTTTTGATAAGTAAAAAGAAAGTACTAATAACCGGAGGAGCCGGGTTCCTTGGTTCACATTTATGTGATCGTTTCATCAAAGAAGGTTGTAAGGTGGTAGCTATGGATAACCTACTTACTGGGGATATTGAAAATATCGGTCACTTAATGGCCCATCCGGACTTTGAATTTGCTCATCATGATGTTTCTAAGTATGTTCATGTCTCAGGAGAGCTTGATTATATTCTACATTTTGCTTCTCCTGCGAGCCCTATTGATTATTTAAAGATGCCAATCCAAACAATGAAGGTTGGTTCATTAGGCACTCTCAATTGCCTAGGTCTTGCTAAGGATAAGGGAGCTAGAATGCTTATTGCTTCAACATCAGAGGTTTACGGTGATCCACAAATACATCCGCAACCGGAGGATTATTGGGGGAATGTCAATCCTGTTGGTCCTCGGGGTGTCTATGACGAAGCTAAAAGATTCCAAGAGGCCATTACAATGGCTTATCACACCTATCACGGACTTGAAACACGTATCGTTCGGATATTCAACACATTCGGCCCTCGTATGAGATTGGATGATGGCAGAGTTTTACCAACCTTTATTTCACAAGCCCTAAAAGGCGAAGATCTAACTGCATTCGGCGATGGTTCTCAGACAAGATCCTTCACCTATGTTGACGACCTGATCGAAGGAATATTTCGACTACTGCACAGTGATTATGTTCAACCGGTAAACATTGGAAATACCGAAGAAATTACAGTTAGGGAGTTTGGAGAAGAAATAATTCGAATCACAAAAAGCAAATCAAAGATTATTTACAAGGATCTTCCCAAGGATGACCCGAAACAAAGAAAACCTGATATTGCTCTTGCAAAAAAAATACTGGATTGGGAGCCTCAATTCACTCGAGCTGAGGGGTTAAAGCCGACACTTGAGTACTTTCAACAGAAAGTGCTCGCCTAAACGAAAGGTATCCCCAGTTTCTGAATTTGTAGATATTAATCCTCCCCAGAAGGGTTGGGGGTCGGCCTTTTTTCACCTATTTTTGCCGGCCTAATTTTAAGGATCCGTGGAATATCAAGTGGGAATAATTGGACTGGGATATGTTGGTCTACCACTAGCTGTGGCTAGCGGGCGGCATCATCATACTTTGGGATTTGATATTAACTCAAAACGGATATCAGAATTAATTGAAGGAGAGGATCATACCCTTGAGGTATCACGTGAAGAGCTCGATAATTCGATTCACCTGACCTTCACATCAAGTATTACTGACCTTTCTGAATGTAATTTCTATATTGTCACAGTTCCCACTCCCGTTAATGAAAACAAAACACCCGACCTAAGTGCACTTCGTACTGCATCTACTAGTGTTGGATCTATTTTAAGTAAAGGAAATGTTGTGGTATACGAGTCAACCGTTTTTCCTGGATGTACCGAAGAAGTTTGTGTGCCAATTCTTGAAGAGACAAGCGACTTAAAGTTTAACGAAGACTTTTATTGCGGGTATTCACCTGAGCGCATCAATCCTGGTGATAAGGAACACCGAATAAACAATATTTTAAAGGTTACAAGTGGTAGTACTCCTGAGGTCGCGGAGCTGGTAGACGGATATTACAAGTCATTTATTGATGCAGGCACACACAAAGCTTCATCGATCAAAGTTGCGGAAGCGGCAAAAGTTATTGAGAATTCGCAGCGGGATATCAATATTGCTTTTGTGAATGAGCTTTCATTAATTTTTGATCGATTGGAAATTGATACATCTGAAGTACTTGAAGCAGCTGGAACAAAATGGAACTTTCTGCATTTCAGACCTGGTCTTGTTGGAGGACATTGCATAGGCGTGGATCCGTATTACTTAACACAAAAAGCAGAGTCTGTGGGGCATCACCCTCAGGTCATACTATCCGGAAGAAAAATAAACGATTCGATGGGTGCATACGTGGCTCAAAGAGTTATCAAATTGCTGGCCCAAAAGGAGAAGTTTTCTAAAGAATCTAAAGTCCTCATTCTTGGGTTTACCTTTAAAGAGAATTGTCCTGATATTCGGAATACGCGAGTTATTGATATTTATTATGAGCTCATATCGTATAAGATCTTGGTAGATGTTTATGATCCCAATGCTAATCCAACTGACGTTGAAGAAGAGTATGGAATTAAACTTTTGAACAAAATTTCTAAAGACTATGATGCAATTATTCATGCAGTTGCACATAATGAGTTTATGAATCTTGACTGGAGCGATCTAAGGAGTAGGGCTTCTGTGGTCTTTGATGTCAAAAGTATTTTAGATAAACACATCGTTGATGGAAGATTATAATAGAAATATAATCCCCCACACCCATGTAATTAAGGCAGATGACCGTATCAAGAAAAATGGTTTCAAGCCATACTTGATTTGGTTTACAGGACTGTCTGGATCAGGGAAATCAACCCTAGCAAGTGCACTTGAAAGCCATTTTTTTAATCAAGGCTACTATACATATATTCTCGACGGAGATAACATTAGATCCGGACTCAATAAGGATCTTGATTTTTCCAATGAGAGTCGTAAGGAGAATATTAGAAGGATTGCTGAAGTCTCCCGATTATTTATTGATGCAGGAGTGATAGTTTTAACAGCTTTTATTTCTCCTTTCCGATCTGATCGAAAATTTGCTAAAGATTTAGTAGGACAGGAAAATTTTTTTGAAATACATGTTGATTGTCCTCTAGAAATTTGTGAAAAACGCGATGTAAAAGGCCTTTATAAAAAAGCAAGAGCGGGCGAAATCAAGAATTTCACGGGAATTGATTCTCCTTTCGAAACACCCGAAACCCCGGACCTAGTTGTAGACACAAATCGGGATTCTTTGGAATCTTGTCTTAATCAATTAATTGAAGAAATAGAACCACGAGTAAAAATTTAGACCTTGTATAATTTCCCTCCCTTTTTGGATGGGTGAGGGTGTTGGTAAAAATGAAAAATTATAATCTCACACATTTAAAAGAACTTGAGGCTGAGTCAATCTATATATTAAGAGAGGTGGTAGCCCAGTTTCAAAATCCAGCAATCTTGTTTTCTGGTGGAAAAGACTCAATAGTGGTAACACACTTGGCCAGAAAAGCCTTTCACCCTGCTAAAATCCCATTTCCATTGGTACATATTGACACGGGTCATAATTTTCCGGAGACTATGAAATTTAGAGACGATCTAATTGAGGAGTTGGGAGCAAGACTGGTGGTTGGATTCGTTCAGAAATCAATCGACGAGGGTAAAGCAGCCGAAGAAAAGGGGAAGAATGCAAGTAGAAATGTCATTCAAACAGTCACCCTATTAGATACAATCGAAGAAAACGAGTTTGATGCATGCATCGGAGGAGCCAGACGTGACGAAGAAAAGGCTCGAGCAAAGGAAAGATTCTTTTCACATCGAGATGAATTTGGACAATGGGATCCTAAAAACCAGCGACCCGAGCTTTGGAATATTTTTAATGGCAAACACAATTTTGGAGAACATTTTCGTGTATTTCCACTTAGCAACTGGACAGAAATGGATGTATGGCAATACATACTAGCGGAGCGGATCCAAATCCCATCACTATATTTTGCACATGAACGCGAG
>JANQST010000574.1 GCA_028279155.1 Cyclobacteriaceae bacterium | reverse complement strand
TTGGTGCGATGCTGCTAATGATCAAATAAGGCGTGTCGATTTTGATGGCGCCAATGCTGAAGTTTTGGTCAACATTAGTGGTTTACAGGATATTGCTCTCGATCTTAATGCAGGGAAAATGTATTACCTGGTGAATGGGGCAAATGCTGAAGTTCGACGTGCAAACCTGGATGGAACGGGTGATGAAAATCTGATTACCAAGGCCGGAAACAATTTCAGGGGAATTGCATTAGACCTTGTGAATGGCCGTGTATTTTGGACAGAAAATGGCAACATTCAAAGAGCCAATTTAGATGGCTCATCAGAAGCAACACAATCAACACAACTGACGGACCCGGGTTCCATTGATCTTGATATAGATAGAGAATTAATGTATGTTATTGACCGATTGAACAACAGCATTGTATCAATCTCAATGACTGATGCTGTCACAACGATTGCCGATGCTATTGCAACGGATCCTCAATACCTGGCAATTGACACAAGAACAATGGTACCTCTAAATGTAACAGCAACCACACCTCAAAGCAATGACACTGGGGTTAACCTAAGCGATAACATCGTTGTAACATTTGATCAGAACGTTGATCCTTTTACTTTGGACAATTCGACGCTGTTGGTTGTTGGGAATGAAACAGGACGAATCGATGGAGCTATTAGCGGAGGTGCTACCAATGTCATTACCTTCAATCCAGCCACAGATTTCAAGGCAGGGGAGACTATCCAACTGACATTATCATCCGATGTGAGAAGCATGGGTGGTGGATTCTTGACCAATGGATACTTTCTTGAGTTTAAAGTTTCAAGCAATCCCTCTCCATCTGTCCCTACACTTTTACAGGAATCAGATATTTACAATGTTTTTACCAACACCGGCGTAGAAACGGTTGTTGCGATAGATGTGAATAAAGATGGATCTATGGATGTAGCCGCGATTTATGATGGAATTGAAGATGGTATCGCCTGGTATGAGAATGATGGAAGTGAGCAATTTACACGTCAGATAGCGGCTGTACCTTCATTGTCGTCTTCAGAAACTGCCGGGGCGGCTGATCTGGATTTAGACGGTGATATCGACTTGTTAGGTGCATACAATGGTCGGTTGGATTGGTACGAAAATGATGGATCCCAAAATTTCACAGAGACTTTTATCTACCAGGTAGGAGTAGGATTCGGCGTAGTAGATATCCAGGTGGTGGATTTTGATAAAGACGGTGACCTGGACATTGTTGGAGCATTTGTATCTAGTTTCACCCATTTTGTCCGATGGTTTGAAAATGATGGAAGTGCCAACTTTACGAACAATATTATATTTTCTTCGACAGTAGACAGGCCAAGCGATCTGGAAGTAGTCGATGTGGATGAAGATGGGGACGCTGATGTGTTGCTAAGCTTCAATGGTGATGCGCTTGGGTGGTTAGAAAACGATGGAACTCAAGAATTCACAACACATTCAATTACGGCAACCTCACTAACATCACAATATGAGGGGCTTGCAGCGGGTGATTTTAACGGAGATGGGAGTATCGATTTGGCGATGACTACAACCACTCAAATTTCCTGGTTTGTGAATGACGGTTCTCAAAATTTCACTGAAAATGTAATCTCAGCCTCTATTGGAGGAAATGATTTGCATGCGGCTGACCTGGATGGGGATGGGGATACTGACCTGGTGACAGGAAGCCATTTGTCGCTGAGATTTTATGAAAACGATGGAGCTGGTAATTTCCTAACCAGAACGACTTCAACCAGTACAACCATCGAAGATGTTTTTGTGTCAGACTTGGATTCAGATGGAGATTTGGATGTGATAGCTGGGGGACGGGGAGCGAAAGTGGTTTGGTTTGAAAACACACTTATCACCGCTCCGGAAATTGGTGTATTTGTTGGCACAGACAATACAGGAACAGCACTAATTGGTGCCCAGGGTACTGCTGTAGACATTGGTTCAGCAGCGATAACTAATGACATTACTCAGAGCTTTGCGATCGAGAACACAGGTGATGCCATATTAACCATTAGTTCAATTACTTCCTCGTCAACTTCCTATTCAGTCACGGGTGTCCCTGCATCTGTTTCCATTGGAGCTACAGAAACGTTTTCTATTACACTTGATGGCTCAAGCGATGGGACATTTGCTACCACAATTACCATCACGAACAATGATGCAAATGAGAACCCATTTACCTTTCCGGTAACCGGAGAAATTACGGGAACAAATCAACCACCTGATCTATCCTATATTTTTTACATAGATGAAAACAGTTCTAATGGTACAACACTTGGTGCGGTTGTAGCAATTGACCCTGAAGGAGACCCATTGACGTATTCTATTGTTTCGGGAAATACCAACAATGCGTTTGCGCTTGGAAGTACTACCGGAATATTAACAGTCAATGACGAAACTGTCCTTGATTATGAAACAACACCAGTATTTAATTTGATAGTCGATGCAGATGATGGAAATGGTGGTGTCGCGATGGTATCGATCACAGTCAATTTGAATGATATCATCGATGAGAATCCATTGGGCATTGGTGACATTGAAGAACAGATAATAGTGTATCCTAATCCGGCAACTGATTTATTAACGGTTAATTTGAGTGGATTAATTTCTGATGAATATAGCTTAGGACTCTTTACCGTGAGTGGAAGCCAGGTTTTGACCAATACCAGGATCTTATCACAAACAAATGAAAAGATTGAAATCGAACTGGAAGGTTTAAATCCGGGTATATACCTGTTGAAGATCAGGAATAATAATGAGGTTGTTGTTAAAAACGTATTGATAAAATGATCATGAAAGGAATATCAATAAAAAATCTTGTTTTCACATTAGCTGTGGTTTTCGGAATTCAATTGAAAGCACAGGATCCACCTGATATTTCGCTGACTTTCTACTTGGAAGAAAGGAGTGAAAATGGAACCTTGGTCGGAACAGTTACAGCTACAGATCCTGATGGCGATCCATTGACGTATTTAATTCTTTCGGGAAATGATCTCGGTGCATTTGCCATTAATACCAGTTCGGGCGATTTAACAGTAGCAGATGAAAGTCAGTTAAATTTTGATGTAAATCCTTCCTTTAACTTGGAGGTTGAGGCCAATGACGGGAACGGCGGGTTAACAAGTGTTGATATCACCATTAACCTGATCGATATTCCGCTTGGTTTTGACAGTTCCGAAGAGCAGCTGATCACTTACCCAAATCCGGTTGAAGAAACGTTGTTCGTAGATCTAAACGGAATATCTCAAACAGGACTCGAAATCTCACTTTATTCAATGAGTGGACTTTTTATTCCCATTCGACCAGTATCGACTTCTAACACGAAGCTTGAAATTGATTTCAGCTCCGTTAATAAAGGGGTTTATGTGCTGAGAATTGGAAATGAAAAGGAAAACTTTTCAAACAGGATTTTGGTAAAATAGTTGTCAATTATTCTATTGGTTCACCATTGAGCCATTGTACTACCGTTTCAATCATTTGAATTCGACGATTGACAAAACCATGATCCGAAGGAACTTTTACCAGTTTCACACCCTCCAATTTGTTGATCCAGCTAAGATTACGATCCGAATCTTCAATAATTAATACTTCTTTTTTGCTAAGGTCTTCTTTATAGGTGACCACATTAAACTGCTCCTTGTTGTCAATCATATCCTGAAGAAATGCATCAATGTCAACATTGATCATCACTTGTCTTTGCATATAAGGTCTGAAAAATTCTATGCTGTCAGTATGATCGTATGGCCCGACGATTGCTCCGTAGTTAGTTCCGGATATGGAGATAATACGATTCACCTTTTCGTTTTGGCTTCCCGCGATTAATGCGAGTCCTCCACCGTAACTACGACCCAAGATTGTGAATCCTTCTGTTTTAACCCTAAGTCTTTCTGAGATTTCCGGAAGGCACAAATACTTTATGATTTCATCAAGATCTTCCAGTTCATTGGAATAAAGTAATTCTCCCTGGCTGCCCCATGTGCCCCTGTAATTAAAATGAATGACGTTTTTCCCGGCTCTTCTGATGGACTGTGCAAGGTCAAATTGGTTGTCATTGCCAGGAAATCCGTGAGCGAGAATTACAGTTTCTTTGGGTTCCTTGCCATTTGCAATAAAGGCATACCCAGCGACTGTATCTCCAAGGATTGGAATTAGTAATTCACGATTCTGTGCCGGTGCATCAGGGTCATTTTCAAAATCAAGAAATGCAGAACTCTGAGTTTCTTTTTTTTGAGTTTGACACCCGATCAAAATGGCTGTAATTAATAGAGGCAGGAAAGGTTTCATAGAAATACTCAACAAATTTGATGTTGAATATAGGCATTTTCCTGTTTTAACAATTTGACTGGCCCAGTACTTTTCCTAAGAAGCCAACTTCAAATAATCCTTTGTTGACGAAGTATTCACTTTGGCTTTGAGTGCATTTAAGATGTTGTAAAGTCCAAAAAAGGTGCGATTGAAATAAATGAAATGTCTTGAACCCCTGGCCTGCAGCCGACTCATTTCAGGATCTTTTGAAATAAGCTCGCCCATCTGGAAAATCTCAGTAAAGAATGCATCATCCCCAAAATCAAAGTTGCTTTGATTGAAAGGTCGGGAAAGTAGTCGGATAAGATTGGTAAACATGTCCGTCACAACCTTAACGTCTTTATCCGGATCTGAAGACCGAATGATTTCCAGTTCTCTAAAAAGTGTATCCACCCTTGCGGCATCACTCAATACCTCATGCCTTGCCAATTCGAAATAGGACTTGTAAAAATCTTCCGGGATATTTTTTATACACCCAAAATCGATGACGCCAAGTTTGTTGTCCTTGATAATGAAATTCCCGGGATGTGGGTCCGCGTGCATCATTCTGAGTTTATGCATTTGGTACATATAGAAATCCCATAACGTCTGACCCAATTTATCCCTATCTGCCTGTGATTGTTCTTTTTTCATCCATTCACCGATAGGTTCGCCCTCAAGCCAGCTCATGGTCAGAATTTGAGGAGCGCTATATTCTTTGAAGTACTTTGGAAAAAGAAGGTTTGGAAGGTGATTACACTTGTCAACGAAATCCAGCGATTGCTGGAGTTCGAGTTCATAGTTCGCTTCCTCCAGCAGTTTCTCTTCTACTTCCTTCATATAAGGCTCAACTTCTTTGCCTTTTACTTTCATCAATTTAAGCGCAAATGGTTTAGCCAATTTCAGATCACTCTTGATACTATTAGCTACCCCAGGATACTGAACTTTCACGGCAAAAAGCTGCCCATCCTTTTTTGCACGATGCACTTGACCCATAGAAGCTGCATTGCTAGCTGATTTGGAAAATGATTCAAATAGTTCACCAGGATCTTTGCCAAAATTCTCTTTGAAAGTTTTCCTTACCAACGGATATGATAATGGCGGAGCACTGTATTGTGCCAAGGCAAACTTGTCAGAATATGCCTTGGGAAGTACGTTTTGATCCATGCTAAGCAATTGTGCCATTTTAAGTGCACTGCCTTTTAACTCACTTAATGAATTGTAGATATCGCTGGCATTTTCATGGTCCAACTCCTCCTTATCAAGTTTTCCGCTCAGTGCAGCTTTGCTGTATGCTTTCACATAGTTTACGCCAACTTTTGCGCCAGTGGTAACGAATTTGCTTGCTCGCTTTACCTTACTGATTGGGATTCGATCAAGTTCCTTTGACATTATGCAGTTGCTTTAGAAAATCCCATTTTCTGTAAGAAGAACTTGCCCAGATCGATAATCGAATCGAGTGCGGGAAGTTCACCAACATCAAACAAAGTGCGTGTAGACTTTTCAATAAAAGCATCAGTATCTACTGCTGCGGAAGAGTTATCCCTTGTCCAAAAGTGGATCATTGCAAGACTATGCTGCCACAAAATATTCTTATAGCTCATCTTAGCAAATTTGTGACCTTTCTCGGGTACAAAAGAGGGAGGCTCCACCCACTCAATTTCATTATCCATTACAATTCGTCGCGTTTCCAAAAGATATTTCGGACCTGCATGTTGAATGTCATTAAGGTCAGGCTTCATCCGAAAAAGAATATACGAGCGATCACCTTTGATTAACTCCAGTAAAGTGAAGAGAAAAGAGAGATGCTTTTCTCGTCCATTCATCGAATCGAAATCACTGTCTTTTTTAAGAATGTCAAACGTTTTACTGTAATAGTCTTTCCAGATTGAAGATTCTATGGTGTCAAGATTGCCAAATACCTGATAGAATTCGTCATCTGATATCTTTGCATAGTTGGTGAAGATCCTTACTGTTTCAGGGCCCTTCCCCTCCGTCAAAAGATAGTCTTGATAGCTTTTTTGTATTGATTTTTTAGTCGCTGCTTTTTTTGCCATTTTGATAAGAAGATTGCTACTTATCTAAACATGTAAAAGGGGACTTTGGTTTGTGATTTTTAGTGGTTTTTTTAAATACCTATCCGATGTTAATTGTTGCTTCTACCAACTACTTAGTGATGAATGCAAACAGGATAGTTGCTTCCGGTCACGACTGAGAAGTCCTAATTCTCAGATGGAAAGATCTTTGAATGAGTTGAAGGGGTCATTGTATGACTTTAAGGGGTCTTTGCATGAGTTGAAGGGGTCCTTGCATGACTTCAGGGGGTCTGATTGGTTTTCAGACGCCATTATTTGACTTCCGGGGTCTTTGATTGGTTTGAAGGGGTTATTGTTTGGCTTTGAACTCTCCCCCGGCCCCTCTCTTGAAAGAGAGGGGAGAAATTGCACAGCAATTTGGGGTGAGTTAAATCAATGAAAGAAGATACATTGTCAAGCCCAGTATGACATGAAACAGGCACACCATGACATTCGATAAGGTTTAGCCTATATATTTTAGAAACTTGTGTTGACTTAGTTGGCTTCCTTTGTTGGCCTCAACTTGTCATACCGTGCTTGACACGGTATCTTACTTCTAATGATATAAGATGCCTATTCAATTCAGGCATGAAACTGGCCTTTACTATCTCTTAATACTGATCTAAAAAGTATTTAATAATGTCAGTCGTAGTTATGATTCCAACGAGCTTGCCATCTTCTGTGACAG
>JANQST010000572.1 GCA_028279155.1 Cyclobacteriaceae bacterium | reverse complement strand
TTCTCAAAGTTCCAAACAATGATCTGCATGTCTCTGGTGACAAAACCTAGTTTGAACCATTCTCCATTGATCAACCGCCATTCTTCAACAACAAAAGCCACATTAAATTCTCTGTTTTCCAAAGGTGGAATAGTCGCACCGCCAGGGGCGTTCCAGACCATCGTTCCATTACCTGGATCTAAGGTTAGTGTAGGAATTGTACCCTCCTGACTTCCGGTAGAAAAATTTTCGTAAAAGGATGGATCTATCAGGCTTCTATATCCATCAACATCGGTTGCCTCCGCTTTCTTAGGGATCGTGAAAAAATAGGAAAGACTATCTCCATCAGGATCGAACGCTCCGGGGTTATGCTCGAACCTAAAACCGACAACTCCCTGGTCAATTGGGGGGACGGTAAAAAAAGGTGTGCTGTTAGGAATTAATGCATCAATTACAACAAGGGTCTCAACATAAAAGGAAGTGTTTATCGAGCCTGTAATATTCTGAATATCAGCATTTCTAAAATCTTCTGTATAGCTAACGAGGTAGTTATTTGGTGCTTGGTAGGTATGTGTGAGGCTGAATTCCCATCGTTCTACTCCATTTCCCAGGTCGGTGATGTTTGTCCAGGGAATAGGTTCGTCTTGATCATCTCCATAAATATCTCCATCTCCAAAACTGAATCGCCCTTGTCCAAACAAAACCCCTTCCTGGTCTCGATATCCAAAAAAGGTGAACTTGTAGGTCAATGCAGAAATACGTTCTGCAATGACTTCTCCGGCACGGATGTGAGTTGCCTCTGCGGCAAAAACCAAACAGGAAAAAATTATAAGTAAAGCCAGTTTTAAATATCTCATTCGCAATTCAATTCCAAAACTCTCGTAAAGTTAAGCGTAAACCTCAGCATTTCTTTAACAACGAATAGCCTCATATAGTATTTGTCTTGAAGGTTTCCTACCTCATTATCTGTATCCACCCACTATAAACCTCAACAGCATCTTCAGGGTTCAACCGTTCGAATGTAACCTCAGCAGAATAATAATAAGCACCTTCAGGAAGGTTCCGACCATTCTTATTAGTTCCGTCCCAGTTGATCAAAACATCTCCTTCATTTTCCTGAGAATCAAAATCAAAGATTACGACCCCTGCTCTATTAAAAACTTTAAAATCCAAGGACCTTACAAATCGAGGACAACTGTTGTTTGAAAAACCTTCAATATTCTTTCCTATTCTTGGCCCTGAATAGAAAGGTCTAAACAAATCATTGACGCCATCACCATTAGGGGTGAACACATTGGGTAACAGGAATTGCGGACAATTGTCATTGCAAAATACTTCCGACAACTGACTCTCATTACCCGAACGATCTACAGCTGTAATCATGTAACAACCTGCATAGGAACTTAAGCCTTCATGAACAAAAAATAAGTCTTGGGTCTCAGTCAACTCCATGAAGCTTTCTTCCTCTCCAGATCTTGAAAAATACACGCGGTACTTCGTGATGTCATCATCACAAGCAAGATCATCATCTGGCTCCCACGATAGGCGGTTCTGATAATCATTAAAATCACAACCCTGATCTGAACTGTTTATCTCACAGCTAAATGGCGCTGAAGTATCAAATGATATAGCAACTGGTGTACAAGGAGGAATCGTGTCGTTCGGTTGTATGCATGTAATCTGCGTCCGATTTATTAATGGTGAAACAACCAAATCATTTCCATAGGAACCCTGTGTGGAAACAAAATAACAATACTCAATACTTTCATCCAGATCCACATTATTAAACCTTCCATCATCCAAATAGCTAAACCCTTCCATTGTTACTTCTACTGAATCTATTAGTCTGAGCGCTGATACATCATTCTCAACATGATCCCGATAGATGTAGTGATATGGGAATTCCTGTACGTTTATTGACCATGGGGTATTTCCGCCCCAGTTTAACTTTATCGCCCCTACTTGAGGAATGGGTTCAAGTCTTACCGATGAAGCAACCGCCGAAGTATCAATCGCCACACCTGTATTGTCATGAAGCACGATCTTATAGGCATATGCTAAGTCGTCTGTATTAAGTCCAAGATCCAAAAGGAATGTATCCACCTGACTAACAGATACTGGCTCGAAAATTCCTGAAGGTCCCACACCCTCCGTTCTCAACACTGTGTAAGAATAATCAGGTGGAAATTGAGTCTGGTCTATTTCCAGCGGACGCGTCCATCGCAAATTGATTTGACCATCGGTCTCACTTGTAGATTCAATGTCGACATTGGTTATCAGCGGCACATTGATTACCAGGCTGTCGCAGGCTTCTTCCGAAGCGATGCTTGTACCTCCTGTTGGTTCCGGAAAAGTTGCAACCAATCGATAGCAATACTTAGATCCGGGAGAAAGACCAACTCCATTGTTGTTATCCAAAAAGCTAGTTTGGTCAATGTCCAAAACTTCAACCAACTCATATCCCGCACTTTCAGGTATGCCAGGATTACAATTTGGATCAATGGCAAATTCGTCCACCCTTCGCCAGACTTCCATTGCATCGGCATTGGAACAACTATAAGGATCCCAATTCAATTGAATGCTTCTGCCTGGTACACCATCCGCAGTAAGTCCTGTCGGAGCTGGACCGACAACAGTAATTTTCCAGGTTTCAAAATTCACCGAACCTGGCGCATTTCCAAGCAAAGGAATGGTTGGATCGTCTGTTGCTTTGAGCTGCACTTCATAAGGTCTTTGTCTTACTTGCCCGCAAGCTGTAGTCCAGTCAAAGACAAGTGAAGCAGGAGATGGCTGGAATGTTGGTGGATTTGGAGTAAATGTCGCTTTAGGTCCCTCTACTTGAAAAGGTCCACCAAAGGCTTCTAGTTTCACTGGATCTCCTTCGGGATCAGTTGCAGTAATTAATGTTGTAATATGATCTCCGGCCACGACGCAGGTATCATCAGGTACTTCAATCTCTGGTGGCTGATTTTCAAAATTCCAAATAATGATCTGCATGTCTCTGGTGACAT
>JANQST010000571.1 GCA_028279155.1 Cyclobacteriaceae bacterium | reverse complement strand
TAATGCCCTTATGGGTGAGAAGTTGGCCATTACAAGCAGCAAAGCCCAAACCACAAGGCACCGAATGTTTGGCATTCTTACGGAGCCAGAATATCAAATTGTTTTTTCCGATACACCAGGAGCTATCGATCCAGCTTATAAGCTTCAGGAGAAGATGATGGGATTCGTTAGAAACGCTTTGGAAGATGCGGATATCATCTTACTAATGGTGGCTCTCGAAGATAAGAATGACCATCCGGAAGTTGTCGAAATGGCTCTTCAGGCTGGAGCACCAGTTCTTTTTATCATTAACAAAACAGATCTGGAAAAGGGATCACAAACGCTGGACAAATCCAATTATTGGAAAGAGCTTTATCCGGACCTGGAAATTATCACACTTTCAGCACTTGAAAAGAAAAACACGAACACTCTTTTCGAACGAATCCTGGAACTGCTCCCTGAGCACCCAGCCTACTTCCCGGAAGACGAGATGACCGATAAATCGGAACGTTTTATTTGCTCCGAAATCATCCGGGAGAAAATATTCCTCAACTACAAACAAGAGGTCCCATACAGCACCGAAGTTGCAGTCATAAGTTTTAAAGAAGAAAAAGAAATTATTAGAATCGAAGCTGAGATCTATGTAGAGAGGGACAGTCAAAAGGGAATTATTATTGGCAAAAAAGCCGAAGCAATAAAACGAGTTGGCACACAGGCTAGAAAAGACATGGAAGCTTTTTTCGGCAAAAAAATTCACCTGGAAACTTTTGTGAAGGTAGAAAAAGATTGGAGGAAAGATGATCGGAAACTTAAGAGGTTTGGGTATTAAGTAGCTAGTAATTAGTACCAAGTATCAAGTACTAGGTACTTTTGCGTCTTCGATTCACAACTAGTTACTTACAACTGGCAACGAAATAAATGGCCAACATTCTCGCTATCGTAGGACGTCCCAATGTGGGCAAATCAACACTCTTCAATCGATTGGTTGAAAGAAAACAAGCCATCATGGATAATGAATCCGGCGTGACCAGGGACCGCCATTATGGATATGGAGAATGGAATGGCAAAAGTTTTACCGTGATTGACACAGGTGGTTATGTAGAAGGATCGGATGATATTTTTGAAGGTGCAATTCGTACACAGGTAAAGGAAGCACTTGAAGAAGCGTCTGCTATTCTGTTTATGGTCGACTGTGATGCTGGGCTACATGGACTGGATAAAGATTTCGCCAATGTTGTTAGGGAAATCAAAAAACCGGTGTTTTTGGCTGCCAATAAGGCAGACAATCAGGAAAAGTCATTGGTGGCAAATGAATTTTACGCCCTTGGATTGGATGCCGATATTTTTCCTATCGCTTCTGCCAGTGGGTCTGGCACAGGAGATCTATTGGATGCGGTTTCAAAGCATTTTGAAGAAGAGTCACCCCAACAAGATGATATACCTAGAATTGCGATTTTAGGGAGGCCGAATGTAGGGAAATCCTCATTTGTAAACGCGCTGCTAGGAAAAGAAAGAAGTATCGTGACCGATATCGCAGGCACAACCAGGGATGCAATTAATTCACGTTACAACCAATTTGGTAAGGATTTTATTCTGACCGACACTGCTGGAATCCGGAGAAAGGCAAAAGTAAAAGAAGACATTGAGTTCTACTCGGTACTACGTGCCATACAAGCATTACAAGATTCCGATGTTTGTATTGTGATGATCGATGCCCAAACCGGAATTGAAAGCCAGGACATGAACATCATCGGATTGGCTCACAAATACAAAAAAGGAATCGTCCTCATGGTCAACAAATGGGACCTGGTTACTAAAGAAACCAAAACAGCTGAAGAGTACCGTAAGGTGTTCGAAGAAAAGTTGGGCCCAATGAGCTATGCCCCTATGATTTTCACCTCCGTTTTGAACAAGCAAAGGATTATGCAAACACTCGAGATGGCACTCGAGGTTTACGAGAACCGTACACGTAAAATCTCAACATCCAAGCTAAATGAGATTATTGGAGAGGAAATCAAAAATTATCCTCCACCTGCTGTTAGAGGTCAGTACATCAAAATCAAATACATCACACAACTCCCTACTCAAACCCCAACTTTTGCCTTTTTCTGTAATTTCCCACAATACATAAAAGAGCCCTATCAACGTTATCTTACTAACAAAATCAGATCTCATTTCGAATTCAAGGGAGTACCAGTAAAGGTTGTGTTCAGAAAAAAATGACCTCAGAAGAAGTCTTTAAAAAATTCGTCCCAGACTCAGCTGTTTCTTACTGCAACAAGCTTTATGAAAAATTGGGTTTTGAATTCAAAATAAAGAAAGCCAGACAAACCAAATTAGGAGACTATCGATACGATCATGAGATTGACAGACACATAATATCTATCAACAACGATCTCAATGCGTATTCCTTTCTGGTAACGTATTTACATGAAGTGGCTCATTTGGTCGCGTTTAAGAAGTATGGAAATAGGATCATGCCACATGGAGTTGAATGGAAAAAATGTTTCAGAGAAGTGGCACTGCCCATGTTGACCGACAAGGTATTTGACGAAAGAGTTCTGGTAGTCCTGAACAAGTACTTCTCCAATCCTAAAGCTTCCAGCTGTTCAGATCCCACACTTTATAATATTCTTAGGAAGTTCGATTCATCACCGTCTCTCCAACTCAGGGACATAAAGGTTGGTGAGGACTTTACGTTCAATAAAAGGATATTTCGAAAACTTGAAAAGAAAAGAACACGAAGTGTTTGTCTTGAAGTAAAAACCGGTCGAAAATACGCCATTGCTGAAATAGCTGAGATCTCTCCTTTGAACCAAAATAAATAACACCTACATACTGAATTAAATATCTTTTTTACCTATTTTAATAGACTAATCTAATCACGCGCTGTTGTAGCAATTTGAAAACTGAGCAATGTCTCATACAATAGCTATTTATAATTTTAAAGGAGGAGTAGGAAAAACCAGCACCACCCTTAACCTAGCGCTTAGCTGGGCCAGATCATTCAAAGTCCTTGTGATCGACTGTGATCCACAAGCGAACCTAACCCTTGCATTATCGAATACCAATAATCACCAATCTAACTTATTCACCATCTCAAAAAAATTGCTACACGATGGTCAACCTAAAATCGAGCCACTCGAAATTTCTTATTACCTGCATTTAATTCCCGGAGACTACCAAATGGCTGCACTTGAATCCAACTCGCAGTTTATTTCTTTTGGCCACATCATTTTTTACAAACTCCTTGGAACACTTAAGCATAAATACGATTTCATTCTCCTGGATTGCCCAACGCATTTTGGTGTAACTGTTAAATCATTTTTGGTCAATACTGACAGCATTTTCATACCTGCAATACCAGACTCATTTTCTGTAAATGGATTTAAAAAACTACTTCACTATCTAAGTGAAATTGAAAAGGATACCCCCTTAAATGTATTGGGCATTTACTTCAATCTTTTCCGAAAACACACCTTACACCATCAGAAAGTCAAGAAATTAGCGGAAAAAGAACTCGGCAAGCTGATTCTTGATCAGCATGTAAGGGAATCTATCCGGGTAAGTGAAGCTCATGATTCCCACCAGTCTATCTATAATTTTCTTGAACAAAGTGAAGTAGCTGGAGATTTTATGGCCTTGAGTGAAGAAGTGATCGAACGTCTCAATTCCATGAGTTTAGACGAAGTGATTAAAGAACATGGGGTTGAGGAAAAATGCTCAGATGGCCAATCGGTGTTGAATCAAACTGTTAACTAGATCGAAAAATTTCGTTGGTTTCAATGTTCTCCATTTTTCGATGGAAAGGCTACCAGACATGTTTATGTAGTTATCAATATTGAATCGCTTCATTTCACTCTCCACGTGTTCACGGAAATTAATGCCAGCAATCCAACCGTCTTCTATCTCTTCGAACCACTCCTCGTAGTAGCAATCATCGCTTCCATGAAAATTCAAAACATTTTCTCCGATCAAAGCAAATTTATTGATCCCAAAATCCATTAGGTGCTCGAGAATGTTTCTCTTGAATTGCATGATATCATTATTGATAGCATCGTTCCATTCTCCCAGTATTTCAATGACAACAAAACCAAGGTCATAATCAGCATAAATTATCTTGATGTAAAGCGTTTCTGACCCAATGTAATCCCAAGCCGGATCTATATAGTACCCATATATATTATCGGTGTACAGATCATAATTATATTCCTTGCCCGCAAAAGGTGACCTTTCATCGTAGCTGGAATTGTAGTATTGATTCCATCGTTCGTATGGTAATATTTTGTGCACGCTGGCTCCTAATATTCAACATATTCAATCTACAGAATTCTAATCAGACTGTCGAAACGAAATGCTATTCTTTTACCAATTTGCTATAAAATGCAACATTCTCTTCTACGACCGTCAAGAGAAAGACACCCTTTGGAAGACTTTTGAGATTGATATTTTGACCATTATAGACAGTTTCCATCAGTAGTTGACCTGACAAATTCATAATCTTTACGATGCTGTTTGCCTTAGCGCTCAGTTGCACCAGGTCACTTGCTGGGTTTGGGTAAATAAGATCAGGAAGGTGTTGAACATCATCTACACCTAACGTGCTTCCTCCGACCATATCTTCAGCTGTTCTCGGAGATAATTGGTAGTCTCCTGCAAATTGTCCAACAAAACCCGTTATAGTCAAAGACCCAGTCGGAATGTTTGTGCCAACAAGTGGATGGTTGCTAGACCCGAGTCTAAAGATTAAAATATCAGGTCCATCTGTAATGACAAAGTTTCCTGCAGAACCACCGCCTTGAAATTGACCCGTATTTATAAAACTCACATTCTCTACTTTGATCAGTTCGGATTCATGTTGCTCGCCAACATCAGCAAGGCCCAATACCTGTGGTTCAGGAAGCTCCACATTTTCCTTGATGACATCAATTATAATGGGTGATTGTGAGATTTGCATGAGGTTGCTAAAATCTCCTAACCCACCAGTTACGGTAATGCTATCACCTTGATTAAGGTTTGCAGATTCATTGCCAGCATCGAAACTTCGAACAACGATACCTGCTGTTCCATCAAAGATGACTTTGTTATTCGAGCTGTTATTTCCTGGGTTCAACACAATTCCCGTAACATTTACTACTTCACCAAGTCCCATTTGACGTGCTTCTGCAATGGAAATAATCTCAGTGCTTCCCTCCTCACCCTGAATGTTCACGCTTATCGTGTCACCATCAGTAAAATGAGTAACGGTTGCTTCAGCTATTTCGTCGCTGGCTGACGGTTCATATTGGAGGTAAACCTGAAGGTTTTGTTCTCCAGATCCATCGTTGTTAAATCCGATGCTGTCAGTCCATGTCATTTGATCAGTTGATACTGCGAATGGTGAGGCTACTTTTACCGAAACATCATCAGTGAGGTTGTAGGCGTTTAAATTGTACGTTTGAACCAAAAACGATCCTAACT
>JANQST010000562.1 GCA_028279155.1 Cyclobacteriaceae bacterium | reverse complement strand
ATTCTCCATCCGGATATTATTCTGTCAATCTCTCAGGCAATATTCGAGAGTCTGTCGATCAGGTGCAGGCACATTGGGAAGCGGCATTTGGAACCAAGTCGTTCAACTACTTTTTCCTCGATGATCATTACAATCAACAATACCAGGCAGAATTGAAATTTGGAAACATTTTCGGGCTGTTTTCTGGGCTTGCGATTATCGTTGCATGTCTGGGCTTGTTTGGCCTGGCTTCCTATATAACCAGCCTCAGAGCCAAGGAAGTTGGAGTACGAAAGGTGTTAGGAGCTTCCATTCAAAACTTGTGGTTGTTGCTAACAAGTGATTTCTTAAAGCTTGTTGGTCTCTCCATTCTAATCGCGGTACCGATCACTTATTTCGTTATGCAGAACTGGCTGGAAAATTTTGCCAATCGAATTAATCTTGGGGTATTGGTCTTTTTGTTACCAGCCGCTGTCCTTGTCTTAATAGCAGTAGTTACTGTTTCGTACCACACTATTCGCACCTCCAGCTTAAATCCGGCAGAGACGTTGAAGAATGAGTAGCTTCTAATCGGTGTGAACCTATATTCATGAATCGCAAAGGTTTGTAAGTGAGAACTGTATACTAGCTGTAGCTCATCTTTTCTTGCAATTCCCTTTTAGCAACTTTCATTTTGAAGAGTTGTAGGCAATTGTAAATTCATGAGATATCTATCAATTCTTTTCTTGCTCCAATTTTATTCGGGCCTAACACAGGTTTCTACCAATTATTATATCAACTGGAATGTAGATCACACAGAAAGGACCATAAGACCTAGTATTCCGATTTCTAAAGCGGAATCAGATAAAATCAATTGTTACCTAGTATCATTTGACGGAAACAGATTTTCACATGTCCAATATTTTTATTCGGGAAAACCCAGTATTCATTCATCTTATGGGGCTTTCGAGTTAACTCGCACGTATTACAAGGACAGGTTTGAAGACAAGTTTAGAGGCCCGGAGGGAAACTATGTATCAACTAAGGATGGCGTATTTAGGATCGTTTATCTACTAAATGAAAAAGGATATTGGAAGGAGAAACAATTCTATGACAAGAATAATAATCCAATTGATGTGAAAGGGTCACATTCGGAGGTGGCGTTTAAGTCGATTGTTTCGAGAGATAACCAAAACAGGAAGTTTACTGAGTTGAGATTCAATTCAAAGAATGACACGGTCCCGGATATCAATGGGTTCAAACTTGTTCACTTTGAATATGATAGCGCTGGGTTTATTTCTTGTCGGAAGCAGGTGAACAGTAATGGGATATTGGTTAATGGACCATTTGGTTATGCCAAAGTGAATTTTCAGTGCAACTCAAATGGTAATTTTCTTGATGAAGAATTTCTGAACGAGAACAACAAACTTGTAGTTCATCCAAGGCTTTGCTTTGCTCGCGTTAACTTCCGAGAATTTAACCAGTACGGAAAGTTTCAGCGAGTCTATTATATAGATGCATTTGGTCATCCAGACGCTGATCGAGCTTTTGCAACTGTTGAATACAATGCTAATTCATCACGAAAGAAAGTCACATTCTACGATAGAAGTGGACAAAAAACAGAGGATAATCGAGGTGTAGCCTATGCCTACTTTTCGTACAATGAAAAAGGAGAGTTTTTGGGAAGAGTCAATTATGACATTGAAAACCAGAGAATCGACTGAATCAGAATTTGTCAGTCAAATTTGAGTAAGTTCGTACGGCATGACTTTCATTCTAAGTATCAGCACGATTGGTGCTATAACCGGTATTTACCTGGGTTTCCAGTTTATAGCTAATGGAAAGAAATTCTCAAATTCAAACTACTACCTTGGGATATTCTTTCTACTACTTGCCATTCGTATTGGCAAATTATTGATTCAGGAGTTGGGTGCCGAAGTTATTCAAGAACTGTATTTCAATGTGATGCATGCTTCTTACCTCGCGCTTGGCCCAATCATTTGGCTGTATATCATGTCCTACTTTTCCTTTCCAAATCATAGGAAAAACATTGTGCATTTCATCCCTGCTTTAACATTGCTCCTGTTGGCATTCCAATCAAGACAGATTCTGGGAGAGTACATATGGATCAATATATATTGGAGTATTCAGGTTCATCCATTAATCTATGTGCTCATCTCATGGAAGTTTTTGAATCAAAGGATTCCATCGATGAAGCCTACTATAAATCAAGTGATATGGCTCAGAAGTGTTTTAGGATCCGTTCTAATGATTGCGGTAATGAATGCTTTGTACTTCGTTTTCCATTTCCCCTTTTATGTAGTCACTTCATTTCTCCTTTTACTTACTACTTATCTGATTGTTTCGCTCGCATTCAATGGAAAATTGAATGTTGTGATTGGAAAAAGCGACAAAAAATACAAAAACCTAAATGTTAAAAGTGAAGAAATTAAAGACTTATGGAAAAATGCCCGGGAATTGCTCAAGAATAATGAGTTATTTCTGGATGATACTTTGAAATTGGTACACGTGTCAGATCAACTAAACACCCCCCCACATGTGCTATCGATGGTAATCAATTCCTGTAGTGGTCAGAATTTCACAGATTACATCAACTCCCTGCGAATCGAAAGAGCTCAGCAAAAACTTTCTGAAGAAAGAAGTAAGAAAATTCTCGCAATTGCCATGGAAAGTGGTTTTTCTACACTATCTGCATTTAACAAAGCATTTAAGAAAACCACAGGGCTCAAACCTTCGGAATACAGATCCAGGGCATTATGAAAATGTGACTGATTTATAAAAGAGGAAGTTTCTAATTATTTACTGAATCTTCTTTGGCTCAAAAAGTTATGTCAAAGATGAAAGTTCAACTATTCTTAGCAGCAACACTATTAGCTTCCATGAGTTTTGCTCAATCAAATAATTCGAGTGATTCAACCTATTATTCTTCATGGATCGGAGAATGGTACAAAGTCGAAAATGATCAAATATCGACTCAACCCACATTTATAGTTAAGCACGGTTTATACAATAGTTCCTTTGAGGAGTATTGGATTGGAGCCGGAGGTAATTTTTCAATGGCCTGGCGCGCTTGGGATAAAAGGACGCAGCAATGGGATTTTGCTTGGATGTCTACTGATGGCCTTTTTCAACTTTGGGAAGGTAAAAAGGTGAATGGCATCTGGTACATGTATAAAACTTTCATAATCAACGATAAGGAGATTCTTTCTCGTCAGGCGTTTATTCCAAAAGGGAATAGCGAATTAATCAGAACTAGTGAGCATTCATCGGATGGTGGGCAAACATGGCAAATGAGATTCAACGAAACGTATAGAAAGCGAGATTAGCAACTAAGTGCTTGATATTGTGACCCTATTTACACGTATATTAATGTGTGGATTTTCGCAAAATCATTCACATTGACATGGACGCGTTCTACGCCTCAGTCGAACAACTCGACAACCCTGAATTGAGGGGGAAGCCTGTGGCTGTTGGCGGCAATTCCAGCCGTGGAGTCGTTGCAGCGGCTAGCTACGAGGCACGGAAGTTTGGTGTCAAGTCTGCAATGCCTTCCGCGAGGGCAGCTAAACAATGTCCGGATCTTATTTTTGTTTATCCCCGATTTCCCAGATACAAAGAACTTTCACGTCAGATCAGAGAGGTGTTTTTTGAATATACGGACCTGGTAGAACCACTTTCACTAGACGAAGCATATCTTGATGTAACTGAGAATAAAATCGGACTAAATTCAGCAACACTCATTGCTAAAGAAATAAAAAAAAAGATCAAGGATAGGACTGGGTTGGTTGCTTCAGCAGGAATCTCCTATAATAAGTTTCTCGCGAAAACGGCCTCTGACATGGATAAACCTGATGGTCTTTATGTGATCCTTCCTGAGAATGCGGAAGAATTTGTAGCAAAGCTCCCCGTACATCGATTCCATGGGATAGGTAAAGTCACTGCCGAAAAAATGGTGAAAGCAGGAATTTTTACAGGTAAGGATTTGAGGAATAAATCTCTGGAAGACCTTAAGCTGCGTTTTGGGAAATCCGGCAACTACTATTTCAACATCTCACGTGCTATTGATAATCGAAAAGTGCAGCCTAGCCGTGAAACCAAGTCTATCAGTGCAGAAAGGACATTTGAAAACAATATTTACGAGTTAGCAGAAATCAACCAGCAGTTAGAGCGAATTGGTCGAATCTCTTTCGAACGCTACAAAAAGAATAAGGATTTAGGCTTCACTATAACCATCAAACTGAAGTATGCCGATTTCAGACAAATCACGCGTAGCAAAACGGTGGATCATGGAATTGAACAGGAAGATGAATTTATTGACACTGTTCTAGCACTAATGACTGATGACCTTTTAAGTGATGATGGTATTCG
>JANQST010000553.1 GCA_028279155.1 Cyclobacteriaceae bacterium | reverse complement strand
GAGTGTCTAAGTTAGAAGGGAGAGGCAAAATCGCCTTGAAGTTTTTGCAGAATGATGATTCAATCAAGGTGATTGTAAAAGACAATGGGGTCGGGTTTGTTACCGATCCAACTCCTAAGTCCAGTGAAAATCCAAAGGGTATTCAATTGGTGAGGGACCGAATTGAGTTGCTGAATGGATCGGATAGATTGGAGTCAGGTTTGAGAGTGTCAAGCGAACCTGGAAAAGGGACCATGATTCAGATTTTCTATTCTTCCTAAAAATGAGAGCTTATCTTTTCATAGCTGGACTGGTTTACTTTTTTGTTAGTACCGCGCAAAGTATTAAGGAGAGATCACTACTTAAGGATGAGTATGACCAACTGGAAGATATTTACAAAAAGCAAGATTTTGAATTGTTCGATCAACAGGCAAGAGCTTTTCTTAGTAAGAGTCTGAAAGCCCGAGATGGGTACGCAATCATAAAGGCTCATCGATTGATAGGAGGCGCTTTCCATGTTAGAGGTCGATTTGATTCGGCCATTGTTAATTATCTGAAGAGCATTTCTTATATCGAACGAATTCCTGAGGAGGATTTTATTAGAACATCGGATTACTACTTCGAACTCGACCACAACTACGAGAATTGCGCCAAGATTTTCACATATTTTATGGCCTATGAGTTAGCCGAGGAGTACTTTGAAAAGGCCTTAAACATTACTCAAAAATATGATTACTATAAAAGAACTGTATTATGCAAGAGATCTCTCGCTGGCCTTTACGATGAAATGGGAAGACATGAAGATGCGATCAGACTTACTCAATCGGTATTAACTGACTTAGATACAGAATCTTACCTTTATCCAAGAGTGTTGAATCGGTTAGCTATCTCCTATTACTTCAACCGTGCCTATGATTCTTCCATTTTCGCTCTTAGAAAAAGATTAACCAAACTCTCTGCTAAGGACAGCCTAGGGCATAGCATCACATTTCATAACATAGCGCTTTCCTTTACAGCAACTAAGTATTATGATTCCGCTGAACTTTACTATGAAAAATCATTAATGTTGTTATCGGATGATCTTAAGGATGAATTCGTTAATACAGCCGTTGATTATGCGTTACTTAAAATAAAAAAGCGTGAGTTTTACGCAGCAAAGAAAATTCTTCTAGAAGCAGAGTCTTTGGTGAAGGAAATGGAACCCGGCCTTAAACATGAAGAATGGTACTTCGAATTGTATGGTCATCTTGTCACAGCTTCAGAAGCTTTAGGCGATGATCAAGGGGTAATGGTTTATAGGAAAAAGTATGAAAATGAATTGAAGGCGTATACGAAACTCCACAGACGATATGATATGGAAGGAATTGTTCAGGATCACTATGAAGAGTTAGAGAAACAAAAACGTGAGGCCTCTCTAAAACTATATGGCAGTTTTATTTCTGGTAGTTTCTTACTCATACTAACTCTCACTTTCTCAGTGAATCGCTATCAGAAAATCAAAGCCAAAAAGAAACTTCAAAAAAAAACAACAGATCACAAACTGTCCGAACTCAAAGCATTAAAAGCACAGATCAATCCACACTTCCTGTTCAATGCCTTGAATTCCATTCAGTCCTTTATCCTGGAAGACAAGAACAATGTGGCAGAGGAGTACCTGGTAAAGTATGGTAAGCTAATGAGGAAGATTTTGGATCACTCCAATGAATTAATGGTGACTTTGAACGATGAATTGGAAGCACTGCAATTGTATGTAGAACTAGAGCAATTAAGGGTGAAACAAGGATTTGAGTTTGGGGTGATGATTGATGAGAACATAGATCCTCATACAACACAAGTTCCTTCCATGTTCATTCAACCATTTATTGAAAATGCAATTTGGCATGGAGTGTCTAAGTTAGAAGGGAGAGGCAAAATCACTTTGGAGTTTTTGCAGAATGATGATTCAATCACGGTGATTGTAAAAGACAATGGGGTTGGGTTTGATACCGATCTAACTCCTAAGTCCAGTGAAAATCCAAAAGGTGTTCAATTGGTGAGGGACCGAATTGAGTTGCTTAATGGATCGGATAGATTGGAGTCAAGTTTGGAGATTTTGAGTGGAATTGGGGAAGGGACAAAAGTTCGGATTTGTTACTTAATGAACTAGAGTGAAGCTCTTAATTACCATATTTGTGTTAGCCTGCTTAATCGAAGGTAAGTCGCAAAGCATCAAAGACTTATCTCCACTTCTGGATGAGTACGAGCTCATAAGAAACTTTGCCAAGAAACGAAATTTCGACTCTGTTGAGTGGCAATCAAAAGATTTGTTAAAGAAAGGTCTTGAAATAGGAGACAAATATGCGATCCTGAAAGCACATCAGTTTCTTGCTTGGAGTTATTCAGAGAAAGGATCTTACGATTCTTCAGTAGTTCACCAGCTAAGTTGTATTTCTGTCGTCGAAAGCATCCCAATTGAGGATTTTGTATTAACACCTGATTATTATCATGAGATGGAAAATATTTTACACGCATGTGGACATAATTTTTCCACATTTATGGCTTATGACCTTGCGGAAGAATATTATCGGAAAGCTATCGCATTTGCTCAAGAATACGGCCAGGGAGAAACACAACAAGACAGGATAGCAATGTTTAAGAGGTCGCTCGCTGGCTTGTACGATAACAGGGGAATGCACAAAGATGCAATTAAATTGACCCACAATATTTTGGAAGAGATAGACCATGAATCAAAATTCGTTCCCCTAATTCTCAACCAATTGGCTATCTCCTACTACTTCAATGGCAATTATGATTCTTCCATTTTCATTTTAAGAAAGAAATTAAGCAAACTATCTAAGAATCGGAACTTAAGGATGGTGAATGCCTATCATAATATAGCACTGTCCTTTACTTCATTGGGACAATATGATTCAGCAAATCTCTACTATCAAGAGGCTTTTAAGTTGTTGTCGAATGAGAGCAAGGAAGATATCATTAATAATTCTATCGATTATGCGGTGTTGAAAATTAAAATGAATGATTTTCAAGCTGCTAGAAAAATTTTGTTGGAGGCAGAGCCTCTTATTAACAAAGTAGAAATAGGTAATAAATACGAAGAGTGGTATTTTGAATTGTATGATCACTTGGTTACAATATCTGAAGCTATGGGTGATTATGAAGAAGCAATCTTCTATCGGGAAAAGTATGAAGAAGAGTTGAATGCATACACCCAACTTCATAAGCGTTACAACATGGAAGAAATTGTTGAAAGCTATTTTAGGAGGTTAGAGGAACAAAAGCGAGAAGCATCTCTGAAGCTCTATGGAGGAATCATTTCCGGAAGCTTTCTTTTAATCCTTGGGCTGACATTCTCTGTTAATCGAATAAAACGAATAAGAACCCAAAAACGACTTAAACAAAAGACAATAGATCACAAACTCTCCGAACTCAAAGCATTAAAAGCCCAGATCAATCCACACTTCCTCTTCAATGCCCTCAATTCCATTCAGTCCTTTTTCCTGGAAGACAAGAATAATGTGGCAGAAGAGTACCTGGTAAAGTATGGTAAGCTAATGAGGAAGATTTTGGATCACTCCAATGAATTAATGGTGACTTTGAACGATGAATTGGAAGCACT
>JANQST010000552.1 GCA_028279155.1 Cyclobacteriaceae bacterium | reverse complement strand
GGAATAGCTGCTATAAATGCAGGTGGTGTAACCCTCCATTCATTGCTTCAACTACCCTTTGGGGCATTCGTTCCCGAGAACATTCAGCTGAGTTCGAGTGATTCCAGAATCAATACTCCGCAAACCTTGTTTCGAGAAACTCGATTCAATGCAAATAAGCGGAAGTTGATTCAGGAATTGGAACTATTAATCATTGATGAAGTCAGCATGTTGCGTGCGGATCTCCTGGATTGTATTGACCATACGCTGCGCCACTTGCGGAAAAGAAAAAGCGAGCCATTTGGTGGTCTTCAGATTCTTTTCATTGGTGATCTTATGCAACTACCCCCAGTAGTGAAGGACACAGAAATGAATTTGCTTCGCTCTTACTATATCAGTCCATACTTTTTCGAATCTCAGGCACTGAAGAAATCTCCACCAATTCTTGTTGAGCTTCAAAAGATTTATCGTCAATCTGATCAGGACTTCATCGATCTACTTAATCGGTTTCGGCACAATACACAGACACAAGAGGACCTGCAGCTACTGAACAAACACTATGAACCTGATTTTGATGAGGTTATATCTAGTGGCTACATTCATCTTACTACTCACAACCATCGGGCATTTCAGATCAACATGACCCGCTTGCAAGCGCTGGATAATCCGGAGTACACTTATCAGGCGTTTATAGAAGGAGATTTTCCTGAGAACATGTTCCCTACGGATGAGAAATTGGTACTAAAAGAAGGGGCCCAGGTGATGTTCATCAAAAACGACCCAAGCGGCGAAGGGAAGTTTTTTAATGGAAAAATTGCAACGATATCGAGATTGGAAGATGATGAAATCTGGGCAAAGTTTGAAGACGGAGAAGAGATTTCAGTAGAAACCTATAAATGGGAAAACAAACGCTATACGCTCAACAAAAACACCAATGAAATCGATGAGAAATACTTGGGGAGCTTTGACCATTATCCATTAAAACTTGCCTGGGCAGTAACGATACACAAAAGCCAGGGGCTCACTTTTGAAAAAGCAATCCTTGATTTAAGCGGAACATTTGCTCCTGGTCAGTTGTACGTCGCACTTTCACGGCTCACTTCATTAAAATACATGGTACTGTCTTCACCCCTTCCCGAGAATCCACCAGGCATTGATGGTTCTTTGAAGGAATTCACCGATTCATTCAAGGATTCAAAGGAATTGGAGCAAAACCTGGAGAACGAGAGACGTGAATACCTATATCGCTTTGCGGCCAGGGCATTTGACTTCTCCGGATTGAATCGAGAATTGGGTTATCATGAAAGAAGCTTCAACAAAGATGAAAACCGATCCATTAAGCAGCAATACTTACCCTGGACACAAGAATTAATAAGAGATAGCAAACCACTTGTTAAGACCGGCGATCAATTCATCCGACAAGTACAGCAAATTCTATCTCAAAACGATTACATCACACACCTAGCTGAACGCGTATCAAAGGCAGAAACCTACTTTTCAAGCATACTTAATGAACTCTCCGACCGATTAAGCACACACAAAAGGGCAATCAAAAAAGAAAGCAAGGTGAAAGCTTACGTCAAAGAAGTTGAAAAGCTCGAAACACTGTTCGAAGACCAAAAACGACTGATCTCCAAGTATGCAATTCTGGTAAAAAGCGCTACCGAGAACAAAATTCCAAGCAAAGACGACCTTCGTGCTGCTGGCATATTCAAAAAAGCCGAAAAGAAAGTAGCCAGGAAAGACAAGACGCCTACTGCTCAAATCTCTTACGGCCTCTATCGCCAAGGAAAAAGCATTTCAGAGGTTGCCGAAGAGCGTGGTTTGGTGGTTGGAACTATCGAAGGCCACATGTGCAAATACGTTGAAACCGGCCAGCTTGACGTAACCGACTTTGTCGAGATCAAAAAGCTCAACACCATCATGGACCACTATGCCAAAGGCATTACCAGCTCAGGCGAACTCAAGGCTGCGCTAGGCAATGATTTCAGCTATGGTGAGATCAAATTAGCTCAAGCGCATGTGAGGAGTTTGGAGGAGGATTGAGTCTGCCTCTTCCTTGATGATGTTTAACTCCAATCAGATCTGTGGTCAAATTGATTCCGTTTTATATTACATTTAGTAGAGCTAAATTCTTACTTAAGTTGAACTATTAATTCCAATGGAAGAAGAGAAACCTGTTGACTTTTATCGGTCAAAAGATATAATGGGATTGGAGAAGCCCCCTCCTTTGAAGGGAGGGACCACTAACCAAAAACAACCTGTATATGATAGTGAAGAGTTACCTGATCTGCTTACAAGAATCAAAGCAGTCTTCGTAGATGTAATATCAATACTTCTGATATTTTCATTGACATCATGGGTAGTCTCTAATTTCGGAGATCCTCCGGGCTGGATTCGAGGTTTCATTCTCATCTTTATGTTTTACCTCTATGAACCTACCTTGATTTCATTTATGGGAGGAACAATTGGTCACCAAATCATGGACATAAAAGTCGCACATTATAGGTATCCAAAAGAAAAAATCAATTTTGTTCGGGCCAGTTTAAGATTCATCACAAAGTACTTTCTAGGTTGGCTATCATTTATCACAATATCTTTTCATAATCATAAGAGAGCCATTCATGATATGATCGGGAATTCAATTGTACTTTATAAAGGGCCTGGAACTCACTAATCACAAGCTGTATTCCTGCAAAGAACTCTTGTACTACTAGTCTATCCGAAGACAAGTATTCATGAGTAGAAAAATTAGTTATTAACTTTAATAACTACCAACCATGCTATAATCCAATACTACATGAATCAACTTCTACTCTTACTTATACCTATAATTCTCATTTCTTGTAGCGTCCAACCCCAGGAAAATGACATTGTGAAGGATTTGGACTCTCTATTTGGCAATGTTTTGAAGGAAAACGAACCTGGAGGTTCCATTCTGGTTAAAAAAGGAGATCAGACCGTATTCATGAAGAGTTATGGATTGGAAGATCTGAATACTGGTAAGAAAATTACTGAGAACACTGTCTTCAATACGGGTTCCATATCCAAGACGTTCGTATCGAATGGTATTCTTATCCTTAAGGAACATGGATCGCTGAACCTTGACGAT
>JANQST010000538.1 GCA_028279155.1 Cyclobacteriaceae bacterium | reverse complement strand
CTTGGACAAGTGTTTTAAATCTTATTTAATTAATTGGTTATCTGGCGGTTACAATTCAAAACTTCCATTTGAAATGATGTAAGTCCAGGGTTTTTGTTTTCAGTCCGGGTCTACACCTATCCATTTTTGTAAAAGGTTGTAAAAATACACCTATCCGGATATGAACAAACTTTATGTTTTCGATACGACCCTCAGAGATGGTGAACAGGTCCCTGGATGTCAATTAAAAAGTGAAGAAAAGCTTGAAATTGCCTACCAGCTCGAAAGTCTTGGCGTGGATATTATCGAAGCAGGATTTCCGGTTTCAAGTCCTGAAGATTTCAAATCCGTTTCATTGCTGGCCGCTGAGATCAAGGAATCTACCATCTGTGGGCTAACTCGGGCAGTAAAGGAAGATATCGATGTTGCTGCAAATGCACTGAAGCATGCGGTCAATCCTAGAATTCATACCGGGATAGGCACATCAGAATCACACATAAAGTACAAACTCAATTCGACCCAGGACGAAATTATCGAGCGTGCGGTTCAAGCTGTAAAATATGCCAAGAGCAAAGTGGCAGAAGTTGAATTTTACGCAGAAGACGCCGGCAGAACTGATAATGAGTTCCTGGCTAAAGTGGTAGAAGCAGTAATCAATGTTGGCGCTGATGTGATCAACATTCCTGATACAACAGGCTACTGTCTTCCAGATCAGTTTGGAGCAAAAATTGCCTACCTGTTAAACAAAGTGCCAAACATTGATAAAGCCATCTTATCGACTCACTGTCACAACGATTTAGGATTAGCAACAGCAAACACAGTCTCCGGCGTAATGAATGGAGCTCGTCAAGTTGAGTGCACCATTAATGGAATCGGTGAACGAGCCGGTAACACATCGCTAGAGGAAGTTGTCATGATCATCAATCAACACAATCATATTGGTGTTGAGCACAGGATCGATACTAGACAAATTACATCGGTAAGCAAGAGCGTCTCGAAAATGATGAATATGCCGGTTCAACCAAACAAAGCAATTGTTGGGTCAAACGCGTTTGCGCATTCATCCGGAATCCACCAGGATGGTGTCATCAAGAAAAGAGAAACCTACGAAATCATCAATCCTGAAGAAGTAGGGGCTGCTGGATCAGAAATTATTCTCACGGCAAGAAGTGGTAGAGCTGCATTGAATTATCATGCCAAGAAACTTGGCTATGAGTTGGAAACTGAAGCTCTAAAATCTGCATACAAGGAATTCTTGTTGATAGCAGATAAGGTAAAAAATGTCGAAGTATCTCATTTGCACGAGATTTTTCAAAACATAAAGACGTACGCCTGATGTCAAATACACTTTTCGATAATATCTGGAATCGCCATGTCGTCAAAAGTATTTCCGAAGGATTGGATGTCATTTACATTGATCAGCATTTCATCCACGAAGTGACAAGCCCTCAGGCTTTTGATGGAGTTAGAAAAAGAGGTGTTGGAGTATTTCGTCCGGAACGGTGTCTGGCCACAGCCGATCATAACGTTCCTACCATCAATCAATCGGAACCTATCAAAGACCCCGAGTCAGCCAAGCAAGTAGATTCTCTAGAAAAAAATTGTGAGGAGTACGGTATCGAGCTCTATAGCATGGGGCATGAAAACCAGGGAATTGTCCACATCATCGGACCAGATCTTGGTGTCACTCAACCAGGGATGACCATCGTCTGCGGTGATAGTCATACATCCACTCATGGCGCATTCGGTACGATCGCCTTTGGCATTGGTACATCGCAGGTGGAGCAAGTTTTAGCTTCGCAGTGTCTTGTCCTAAATCGACCTAAAACGTTGAAAATTGAGGTAAATGGATCACTAAATCCAGGAGTCACTGCAAAGGATGTCATCCTATACATCATTTCCCAACTTGGAACAGAAGGGGCTACCGGGTATTTCGTGGAATACGCAGGAACGGTCTTCAGAAATTTCTCAATGGATGAGCGGATGACGGTCTGCAACATGAGTATCGAAATGGGGGCTCGTGGAGGAATGGTAGGCATCGATCAGACAACCATCGATTATGTAAAAGAAAGAACTTCAATTTCTGATAATAAAATCAGCGATTGGCTCTCTCTCAATTCTACCGCGGATTCCAATTTTGACAAAGAGATTCAACTAAATGGAGCAAACATCTCTCCGATGGTGACATGCGGCACTGCACCTGATACAGGGATCAACCTTAATGAAAAGATTGGCTCATCGAAGCATATTTCTGACAAGGCGCTCAAATACATGAAGTTCGATGGAGCTGACCTTATTTCTGACCAAAAAATTGATTACGTCTTCATTGGCAGCTGCACTAACGGAAGAATTGAAGATCTAAGAGCTGTAGCCAAAATTGTTGATGGAAAGACCAAAGCCGATCATGTAAACGTCTGGGTGGTTCCAGGGTCAATGAAAGTACGTGCCCAGGCTATCGAAGAAGGACTTGATAAAATATTTGAGGCTGCAGGTTTTGAATTTAGAGAACCAGGATGCTCTGCTTGTCTTGCCATGAATGACGATAAGATACCGGCAGGATCTCTATGCGTTTCCACTTCCAACAGAAATTTCGAAGGAAGGCAAGGACCAGGTGCCAGAACAATTTTAGCATCACCTTTAACTGCTGCAGCTTCTGCACTAACTGGC
Organism: Cyclobacteriaceae bacterium; assembly: GCA_028279155.1. GTDB lineage: Bacteria > Bacteroidota > Bacteroidia > Cytophagales > Cyclobacteriaceae > Ekhidna. The sequence continues at coordinate 110 of JANQST010000538.1, read as the reverse complement.
AAGGTGACCAATCCTAATACAATTATGGAATTCGCATGAAATTAACTTCAACTGCCATACCGCTTCCAATTGATAACATCGATACTGATCAGATCATTCCGGCCCGTTTC
>JANQST010000535.1 GCA_028279155.1 Cyclobacteriaceae bacterium | reverse complement strand
AATTAAGGAATCACATGTCAATCTTTTTTGCTGGAGGAGAGAGAACAATGCTGCCATATCAAAGTACCTGGAGAAAATAATCGGCATGGAACCAGAATCTATCCAATTTCATACGAACCTGAAGGAGCTGGAAGATCACATATTGCTAGCTAAGAAAAAATGGACGGAGTGTGGTTTAGAACCGGAGGATCTATTTTGGGATGACGCAACAAAACTGATCAGAGACTTTATTGCATTTTCCGAAAACAATTCAGGGACGATTCTTTTGAAAGTAGTTGATACAGATTCGTGCACCAAATTCCATACAGATGGCTATACGCTAAGGCTGTTCACAACCTATTATGGAAGAGGCACTGAGTGGCTTCCTGAAAAAGCTGTAAATCGGAGGGCGCTGGGAACAACCAATGAAAAAATCGTAAAGGACATTACTAAAATTCAACGAATGGAGACGTTTGAAGTAGGTATTCTCAAAGGAGAACTTCCTGGTAAGCCCAATCGTGTTCGTGGAATTGTACACCGTTCTCCGGAGATTAAGCGGTTGGGTGAGAAACGTATCATTTTGAGAGTGGACATTTGAGTTTCCGACAGGCTTGTCCAGAAGCATGGAAGTGTAGGCCATGGATTTATTGAAAATTAAGAAATAGGGAATTGTATATGATGATTAAGAAAATTGCTACATCATGAAATATTTAGTCTTTAAATTGAAAATCATTTTGAGATATATCTTAACTATGAAATTGTCAAAAAAGGTTTACAAAGGAATGGGGCTAGCCTTCCTTATTCTCTTTATTGCATGTTCCCCCAAGGCTGATTACGACCTTGGATATACTTGGTCTGCAGTTGAAATCAGCTCTGATATTAAAGGCTCGGAAGACGTAGAGGCAATCATCGCTCCCTACAGAAACTCCCTGGATTCCATCATGAATGAAGAAATTGGTTATGCCTTGCATGATCTGACTTCCAAAGGAAAATATGAGTCTACTTTGGGAACATTCATCACAAAGCTGTCGGTTGAACAATCAATAGCTTCTTTTGGAAAGGATGTAGATGTTGCAATTATGAACCATCATGGTGGAATCAGAGCTCCAATTAACGAAGGACCAATTACCCTGGGAGATGTGTTCGAAGTGATGCCTTTTGAAAACGAGATGGTCCTGTTGGAAATCTCTGGTGACAGTTTAGTACAACTGATAAAGTTCATTGGTAAAACAGGAAACAGCATGATATGGCCGGTCCAATTTCATGTGTCAGAATCCGGATTAGAAAACATACGGGTCAACAATATAGCTATCGAAATGGACAAGAACTACCTGATATCTACTAGTGACTACCTTGCCAATGGAGGTAGCGGATTCAGGATGTTGAAATCCCTTAAAAGATTAGAAGTACCTACAGTAAAGCTGAGGGATATGATTGTCCAGGAAATTAGAGAACAGACAGCCAGGGGCGACTCAATTGAAACGGATGTATCAAATTTCATTACAACCTCCGACCTATGAAAAGAAGAGAATTTTTAATTCGTTCAATGGCTGCATCTGCTACTGTGGCTGTTTCTCCTCTCATTCTGAGTAGTTGTCAGAAAGAGCTGAATGGCAAAAAACTAACCATACTTCACACCAATGACATGCATTCTCATATCGATCCATTCGAAGAAGGCCGATACAAAGGGCTTGGTGGAATGTCTGCACGTGCGAGTGCAATCAGCAAAATAAGATCAGTGGAAGACAACCTGCTATTGCTCGATGTGGGAGATGTCTTTCAAGGCACTCCGTATTTCAACATGTTTGGAGGAGAGTTGGAACTAAAACTCATGAGTGAAATGGGGTATGATGCTACCACTGTTGGTAACCATGAGTTTGACAATGGACTTGACGGACTGAAGAATGCAATGCAATTTGCAAATTTCCCTTACCTGAGTGCTAATTATGATTTTTCGAAAAACACATTGGCCGGACAAGTTCAGCCATATAAAATATTTAAGAAAGGAGGATTAAAAGTGGGAGTTTTTGGACTTGGTGTCGAGTTGGAAGGTTTGGTTAATGCCAAAATGTATGGCAATACCATCTACCAGGACCCTATAGCCATGGCAAGGGAAATGGTTCAAGAGCTCAGTACAAAAAAATGTGATCTTATTATTTGCCTTTCGCATATGGGATATGACTATGGTGACCCGGAACTTCCATCGGATAAAAGGCTGGCACAGGAAGTGAGCGAGATTGATGTCATTTTAGGCGGGCATACACACACGTTCATGGATGAGCCTTTGCTTCTTACTAATTCTGAGGGTTTTACAACAACAATCAACCAGGTTGGCTGGGCTGGAATTAATCTTGGAAGAATAGATATTGAATTTACCCCAAAAGGGAAAGGTGCAGTTGCTTTCAAGCCTGTCCAGCTGTCCAACAAGATTTGAGGTTGGGGTCTATATTGACTATTCTTTTTATGAGGGCTCATTCATCTCGATCAGACGCAATTTGTTCATCTTCTCGATTAGATCGCCTGTAATTGCAACCACAGCGGGTTTAGGGACACCATCTTCATCAAAAGGCCACCTGCTGGTAGGGTTTTGTAAGTCTGTTGTTTGTTCGCCCGGATGTTGAACACTGAGAAAAAGCGTTGTGCCATCTGGTGAAAACCAAGGTCCGGTGAATTCTGCATCACGTGGGGCAGATGCTATCCTGATCACCTTTCCCTCATCTTTGCCATACCGTGGAACAACAAAAAGACTATTGTTTTTGAAAGGTGGATAAGGACCATCTTCTTTGTTCATTGCTCTTCCGGAAATATCTGAAGTAATCCACAAATTTCCAGATAGATCAAAAGCAAGATTGTCTGGACAAGAGAATCCATTCTCCTCTCCACCAGCTAAAAATGTGGATGCCTTGAATGTTAATGAATCAAACTTTCCGTCAGTTTCTTCTACCTTCAAAATAGAACCATGGAAATCTTTTTTTCCATAGTTATTAGTGAGTGAGACCAATACATTTCCGGTAATCGGATCAATCTCAATGTCTTCAGGTCTGTTTAATTCAGTTGCGCCAATCAATTTGGCTGCCTCTCTTACCCGTATCAATACCTCAGTTTGATCCTTGAATTTCCCTTTGAGAATCGGTTGACTTTCCCAATCCAATGACAACCATTTTCCATTGACAGTATCTGCTACGTAAAGCGTTCCTTCTTTCAATGATCCAGGGACGGAGGATACAAACTTATACAAATGCTCATTTGCTTTATCATCCCCGGAATAGGCAACAATTCGTTTGTCTTCTAACTCATACAAGGTACAGCACTCGTGAGCAAACCTGCCCAAGGCAATGTGTTTTTGAGCTGATCCATTTTTTGGATCAATCTCAACAACCCATCCATAATGTTCCGGCGGATAGTCGTAAAATTCATCCCAACCATATCGACTTGGAGTTTTTGAAGGAATGTCGTCTTTGTCATAAGTGATTTCTCCGAAACAATTATGATAATTCTCCTCACAGGTTAGGAATGTATTCCAGGGCGTAATGCCTCCAGAGCAATTGCTATTTGTACCTATAGCTGTTGTTTTTCCTTCAATGGGAGTATCCCAGTTCAGTTTTATGGGTGTTTTAGCAGTGAAACGCCGGTTATGTGGATCATTCTTTACTGGCATCCATTTTCCACCTTCTCTTTTGATCCGTACAATACTTCCACCGACTGAATACATCTCCTTATCCACTTGTTCTAAGGTGTGGTACTCTTTGGGGTTATCGAACTCTCTGTAATTAAAATCTGATACAAAAAGGGGGTCCATATTTTCATGATTCACCCATAGCAATCCATCAGAGGGATCATCCTCGTTCAGCGGAATAAAGCATGTGAAATCGTTGTTAAATCCAAAAAAGTCATCATCAGATATCTGATCACCCCATTTGATGACAGTATGGTAATTCAATCCATTTGAAAGAAGTAAGTCGTCCTGATCAGAAGGATTTAAGCCTTCTACGGCGAGCTTACGTAAGGTGTTAAGACGAGCCTCGTCTGATTGAACAAAGGTTTTGGAAGGAGTTGTTGTGTTGCCGCAACTTGTCAGGAAAGGAGGTATAGTTGCTGCCCCTAAACTAGCCTTTCCAATAAATGAAATAAATTTTCTTCGACCGTACATGACACTAAATTCTGTTATGCGGAGCCCAATATACACCACCTATGTAATTAAATGCAACATTGTTGCGTCATTGTTGTTATTGCAATATTATTGCATTAATAGATGGAACCTGAATTCCTTATTCTGGATTGGCTTGGTCAGCCATTGACAGATTTGTGTTTGGAATGGATCAAGTAGATAGGTTTTACAAGTGGGATTAGAAAACTCAAAGAAAGACAAATGAAAAGGGTATTGATTCTAATTAGCATCTTAATGGGCCCGTTACTTTGGGCTCAGCAAGACGAGAATTTTCCACCACCGGAGGAACAACCTGAAATTGAAGCTCTTAGCACCACTACTGCAATAGTTGTTGATGGTCGCCTTAATGAAGGAGACTGGAGTAGGGGGAAAGCGGTTTCAAACTTCTTCAGGCGTGAACCTCGTCAGGGTGGTTCGATCAAATATGATACGGAGGTCAAGTTTCTTTATGATGACAAAAACCTGTATATCGGAGCATGGTGTAAAGACTCAGTAGGAATTAAAGGGATTCGCGTGCAGGATCTAAGGAGAGATTTCAGCTGGGGTGAAAATGACATTTTTGGCGTTGCACTAGACCCTCAAAACCTGAAACAATACGCCCAGGCTTTTCAAACAACGCCATATGGAAACCAACGTGATTTTCAGAATTTCAATGGGAACAATTACGATAACGGTTGGAACACGCTTTGGAGAGTTAGAACGCAGCGTTCTGAAGAGGGCTATACTGTAGAAATTGCCATTCCTTTTAAAACACTCCGCTACGATATGCCTGAAGATGGAAAAGCAGTAGAATGGGGTGTGACCTTGGCTCGCTATGCACGTCGGGACATAGAAGTAACTTCTTTTCCAGCGATTCCACAATCTTTTAGTCCATACAGAATGACGTATGCGGCAAAATTGACAGGGATTGAGGTACCTCCACCATCTGCTAACATTCGAATCGAACCCTATTTGCTGTACCAGTATGATGAGATACAAGATGGTTCTTCAGATATTTCTGATGGTGATTTCAAGTTAGGTGGAGATGTGAAATGGGCCATTAATCCACGGTCGGTTCTTGATCTGACGTTTAATACAGATTTTGCCCAGGCGGATGTTGATAGAGCTGTTAACAACCTTGAACGCTTTAATATCTTTTTCCCTGAACGAAGACAATTCTTTCTAGAAAATTCCGGGATATGGGCCGGTGGATTACAACAATCCATTCGGCCTTTTTTTAGTCGAAGGATCGGGCTACAAGGTAGTTTTAATGCCGAACCAGCTCCGATTGATGTTGGTGCAAGATTTACGCAACGTACTGACAAACAAGCAATCGCCGGACTTTTTGTTCGACAGGGGAGTACAAGCACTTCTCAGGCTTCCAATTTTGGAGTGGCTCGTTACTTGAGAAACTACGGAAGGGAAAACAATATTGGGATTATGTTAACCCAAAGATCTGATGAAAGCTCCTCTGAACTTGGTTTGGAATCCAATAGTAATACAACAATCACATTGGATGGACAGATACGCCCGACCAGTCAATTAGATATTCAATACATCTTGACTTCTTCTTTTGACGAACAGAGTGGTGAAACCGGCTATGCCGGTAGAATTTTTGCCGGAAGCACAACGAACAAATACTACTTTGGCTGGGTAACAGAATATACGGACGAAAACTATAATCCAGCGATGGGCTTTGTCAGACAAACCAATGTGATTCGCCATAACCCGGGAGGTTATTATATCTGGCGACCAAAAGCTGATTTAATACGAAGGTGGGATCCTGGTGTGTTTGCTAACTATAATCATGATGCTACTGACCCCTCAAGCTTCCAACAAGCAAGCCTTTACATATTCCCCGTTTACCTATGGTTCAAGGACAATAGTTTTTTTGAAGCATCATTGACACCGACCTGGCAAAACATCAATTTTAGTTTTGCTCCGCTCGGTCTGGAAATTGAACAGGACAATTATTTCTACACACGGTACTTCCTTCGATATAATACCGATCTCTCTAAAAAATGGTCATTAAGTGCGAGTTATGATTTCGGCGATTTTTATAACGGGAATCGAAATACTGTGCGCCTTTCAGCCAGGATAGCGCCCATTCCTCATGCGGCAATCACTTTCGATTATGAATACAATGATTTGAGAAAAGTAGGAATAGAAAGGCGAGACTTGACTACAGACCTGGTAACTGTTGGATCTCGATTTGCATTGAATCCACGAGTACAGCTCTCCGCATTCTATCAATATAATACGTTCGATGAGCAGGGGAGATGGAATGTGAGGGCGAGTTGGGAATACCAACCTCTTTCGTTCATTTACCTTGTTTTCAACGACACGCAAATCAATGGCCTGACAGACCCATTTGAAGAGCAACAATTCATTGGGAAAGTTACCTTCTTGAAACAGTTTTAAGCTGCATCACTCAGGAGTATAGAGCAGCTGATTTTGTACAAAATCATAAAGCGTAAGTCGACGTAAATCATAATAAGCAGTCCAAAACGACCTCAATGCGCTGATGTAGCTTCGTTTTGCATTATCCTTTTCAGTTAGTGCAATATTGAGATTGGTGATGTCAATCTTCCCAATCAGGTATCTGTTTTGCGCCACCTCATATCTCTTCTGTGCCACCTCATCTGACTTTTTGGAGATTTCTATTTGTTGTTTTAGCACATCCAGTTGTCTGACCTGCGTTAAAATTTCCTGCTCGAAATTTTGCTCCTCCTGATCGATGACGAAATCCGTAAGTTTTTTATTAGCAAGCGCCGTTTTCATTCGCGCTTCGTTTCTACCCCAGTTGATAATTGGAATGTTAAGGCTCACATTGAATACTTGTTGATTGTTCGGATTTTGATAGGATTCATCAAGTGTGCTCCCTGCACTGTTTAGTCCAAAGGAGGCATTCAAATCCATTTGAAATCGTTGACCTTTTGCCTGGGCAACCTGACGATCAGCTTCAAGTCTTCGTCGTTCGAAAGCAATAAAGTCTGCCCGATTACTGGTGGCGTAGGAGAGAGCGGTTTGCTCTTCAACCACAAACTCCGGAATAGATTCTGGTAATGCCAAATTGAAATTCTGATCTTCAGTCAAGCCAATGAATGTTCTCAACGCAAGCCTTGCACTTTGCAGATCGAGATTGGCCTGTGCAACATCTTGCCTTGAGCGCAAAAGCTGCAGTTCTACTTGTAATAATTTATCTTCAGAGGTGGTGCCTATATTGTAACGACCCTGTTCAATGTTGTAAATGGTGTCGTTGTTGGCCAGGTTGAATGAAGCAATTTGCAGGTTGACTTGCGCATCGAGGTAATCGAAAAATCGTTCGACTGAGCTTCGTGACACAAACTCCATTTCCTCAACAAAACTCCTTTTTGATTCTTCAAACCGAAGTGGTTCGATCTTTTTATCCCAAATCAATTGGTTGAAAGCGAATATTGGTTGATTCAGGCTAACATCCACAATGGTGGTATTCCATTGAGTGATGTCACGAGTGATGTCATCGAACTGTCTTACTCTGGAGTTGACGGAAATGTTTCCTCCGGTCAGCGCTATAGGTTGGAGCAATCCCAAATTCAGTGCTGAACTAGTCTGTTCCCTGCTGATAAAAGAAATGGTACCATCATCAAGTCGGTTTTGGAGAAAGTCCCGATTGTATCCAGGAACATTTCCACTGAGCGCCAATTGTGGATTGTAGTTGGACCTGAAAAAGCGATACTGCCAAAACCTGTTTTCTTTCCTCGTCTCTGCCTGCTTAGCTACAGATGATTGTTGTTGCGCAAGGTCGATGATCTGACCAAGTGAATATTCAATCTGAGAATGAGAATA
>JANQST010000467.1 GCA_028279155.1 Cyclobacteriaceae bacterium | reverse complement strand
ATCGTTTTGCTTTTCAATTTCACCTTTAGCAATTAGTAACTCAGCCTCATATTTTCGAGAATGATCGAATGCATAATAGATAGTGATAAAGCAGAATATGTACAATATGCCAGGGATCACTTGCAGCGAAATCCAGGTTCTTTCAATAGTATCCTGAAAATATTGTACTGCCTGATCATCAATAAATAGTTGGAGATAATTCTTTGTGAAAATCGCGAGCAAAAAGAAAATCGCCCCCATTCCAAATACGATGTATTGGTCTTTTTTCTTGATAAAAAGAAAATGCAACACAATCATAAAACCGATCGGTAGGTATGGAAAGTTTAAGTACATACCTACTCCTGTATTTTTTAAGAGCGGGGGTATGAAATAGATAGTAAAGGGTATCAGGATGGTTAGGATGATTCGGGAAATGGTATAATATCCCCTTGAGTTAAGAAGCAAGTTGACTACTCCGAAGGTTATAAGAAAAATGTACAAGTAGAGATAGATAATGGTCTTTGCCGGATCATCCCAGTTCGTATTGAATTGCCGAATTAGATTGACGAACAATGCGATTAGCATCATTACAATCATACCAATGTTCATGAGGTTAGAGTAGTAGTACTCCCTCCTGGAAATCGGAGAATCCGCATGTCTCATGCCAGACCGGATCAGGTTTTTAATCATGGAATTCCTGGATAGTGGTATGTATGGTTAACAATAGCAAATAAACAGTATGGTGGGCAATCTTTTACTAGATTAGGGTTGATTGGTTAATTAGCTGATTAGTGAGGATATTCAACAAAATATCAAGTATTCTCAATAACTATTTAACCATTCTACTATTCTACCATTCACTCATTCATTCACTCCCTCTCAAACTCAAAATTCTGAAACGCAGATTTCAGCTCTGAAAGTGCTTTCTGATCATTCTGATGTTCCGCTAATGCAATTCCGTTCGTGAAGGTAGTTTCCGCATTATCCCAGTCCTCCAATTCCCAGTATAGATGAGCGAGCTTGAAATAGGTAGGTAAGTATTCCGGGTGATCGGTAGCCATATCCTTCAGTAGGGTCAATGCTTCATCTGGTTTTTCCTCGTAATATTCCATTGCCAGTGCATATCGATTGAAAGGATTGCCTGGCTCTTCCTGAATGTACGCTTTTAATAATTTGATCCGTTCTTGATTCACCTGGAAGTTTTTTGCAAAAAAAAAGAAATTAGATTGAACCTGTCCGACGATCAAGTGTAGTACTTCCTGATTCCGGAATTGTACCATTTTAAAACAAAATACGGACAATGAAACGATTAATACTACTAACAACACTAGCGTTCGGTTTTTTCAGCTATGCTGCAAAACCTGAACTCATCCCATCGAAGCTTTCGGAATTGAAAACCAAGAGCTGGTACCTGGAGAAATTCAGGTCATGGAAAACGTATTTGGAATCAAACCCAAGTGACGAATCGGGTTGGTTACAGCTGTTCCGTGCCGCAGAATATGGTGGCGTATCGGATATCGAATTAGAACCTTTGGTTCAAAAAATAGCAACTGATTTTCCTGAAAGTGCCACCTCCAAGTATCTCCAGGCCAGGATGACAGGATGGAACCAGGCTGGAACGGCACTTTTGACAAAAGCCTTCCAGGCAAGTGAAGACCCCAATGCATTTATTGAAGAGCGACTGATCCTGGAGGAATATCGTATCTCTGAAGATCGAAAGAATATCGCCTCAGATGTTTTTGAATCAGGAATGATCAGTAGCAGCACGCTGAACTATGGATACAATGTGCTGATGTCTGTTGGTGAAAATGGTATCCTCTTCACAGATGCTGCCCACACCACGATACCACTCTGGATTTTACAGGATGTGATGTCTGTGCGTGAAGATGTGGTTATTATCAACCTGGAATTGGCTGAAGACGATGACTACCTGGGAAGAAAGCTTGCAGCCTGCAACTTAAAAAGCCCGAACAGTATTGCTGTCGTTGATCTTCCGGCTGCCAATACGGAACGTGATTTCTACTATGCGCTTACTCTTCCGAGAAGTGAGCTAAAGGACATTGAAGATCAGCTGTACGTGGTTGGGCTGGCATCTCAATATGGTTCAGAGCGCCTGGACCACTATCAAGCTTTGAAAGAAAACATCGAAAGTAAATTCTTATTGGATTACCTCACGATCGATTTCAATGGTGAGCCGAACACTGCCCAGGGGAATGTATTGCGCACCAACTACATCGTGCCTTTCCTATTGTTGAAAGAATACTACGACGAATTGGGCAATGATCAAAAGGCGGAATTTTGGAAAGAAAAGCTGATTGGTGTGGCAGACAAGTCTGAGCTTCGTGCGCGGGTCGAGCTATTGCTGAACAAAGAATCCGAAAAGCGTCGGTCGTTTGCTAAAGTGGATCTGGATATGAAAAGCCTGGATAAAAAGTGGAAGAAGGTGAAGGACAACTTTTATGCATCCGAAGTGGAATTGTCCAACAAGGAATACGAGTTCTTTTTGGATTACCTGAAGGAGCAAGGACATGATGACTTGTATGATAAGGCAAAAATTGATCTTTCAGCTTACAGCGGTATATCTCTTGTTTTTCATAAAAAATACCACTCCAGTAAAGGCATTAACAGGAAGCAACAGGGTACCTATGATGATTATCCGGCAATGGACATACCGTTCGAAGGTGCGAAAATCTATTGCGAGTGGTTGACTGCTCAATACAATGTACAAGAAGATCGGGACTTCAAAAAAGTTAAGTTCAGGTTACCGAGTCAGAAGGAGTGGACCATGGCTGCCCTTGGTTACAAGGAGTTTCAATCGTGGAACCTCAAGGAGAACACCGTGGAGGCAACCATGAACTACAAAGGAAAACCTTCCAACTACAATCTGAATGATCATACTGTTTCATATCCCTGGTTCATCCGTTCATGGGGTTTGAGAAACAGTGTATTGAATGAGAAGAATTGCTACCTCGCAAATATTAAAACCCCTGATGGCGTTGTCTGTCCTGCTGGTATCGAAGGCGATGGTTTTGCGATCACCTCTCCAGTGGGAACCTATTTTGCGAATGGAATGGGGCTATACGATGTGATTGGGAATGTGGCAGAAATGACCGACATTGAGAGGGTAGCAATGGGCGGAAGTTGGAATCACCCGGCTGAAGAAAGCACGATCACAAGTACAATTAATTATTCGGGCCCGGATACGGCAGTTGGTTTTAGACTATTCATGGAAGTTATAGAAGAGTAATTCGAATGCTTTTCAAGAACTATAAGAAAAAGACAGACGAGCAATTGATGGTCCTCATTCAAAAAGGGGATCATCATGCTTTTTCGTCGTTATACAACCGCTACGCGGATCGGCTGAACGCATTTTTCTTTCGCATGCTATGGTCAGATCCAAAAATGGCGGAAGACTATGTGCATGATTTGTTTTCCAAGCTCATTGAACGACCACATCTGTTCAAACCGGGTAACCTGGTGAAACCATGGCTTTTTCAGATCGCTTCCAATATGTGTAAGAATGGGTATCGCAAGCGAAGTTTTGAGTTGGAATACCTGAAGCAGTTGCAGGACACCGGGATCACGGAATCGCACGTGGAGCAAAAGATGGACGATGAAATTATCACTGACCAGATCAGATCAACATTGGATACTATTGATGAAGACCGAAGGACGATGTTTTTACTTCGGTATCAGCAAGAGCTGACCATTGAGGAAATCGCTGAAATATTTGAAATACCTAAAGGCACGGTTAAATCCCGCCTTTTTCACATTAAGAAATTTGTCGAAAGTTCAATTAAAAATTGAGAGGACATGGAAAATAAAGAATTTGACAGACTGGATGCTATTTTGAGAACGAAGACCTATGCGGATCTGTCCGAGGAAGAAAGATCCTGGGTGGATGAAACCTTGGGGAGAAAGAATTTTGAGGAGCTTTCACAGATGGTTTCGACATTGTCTGATGAAAAGTCAAGAGCAGTCCGTCCAAGCGTGAAAGCTGATCTTCTGAAAGAAATGAAGCGAAAAAACCGTGGAGCACTCGCCAGATGGATGAGCTTCAGGACCCCGATGTACGCAAATGTGTTAGCCATGCTCTTGTTGGTGATTCTTGTATGGGTCGCACTTCCAGCAAAAGTAGTGATTGTAGAAAAACCTGTGACGCTTCGTGTTCCGGTCGTGGATACGATTACTGTTCAATTGCCTTCAGATACGGTATTTATTGAACGACAAGTGCGAGTGGAGGTCCCCGTTTATCTTACGAGAACCGAGCAGCCCAAGGAGGTTATTCAGAAGGAAGTAAAAGGCAAAGCTTTGGGAGAAGATGAGGCATTGAGAGAATTGCTGGTGAGTGGTAGATGATTTTGATTCGAGAGTTTAAAAATTACTTCTTGATAAAGCGTTAAAATACAATTATTACGATTCGTAATAGGTTATCTTGGAGCTTTTGACACACAACCATAACTGCTTTTTTCATAATTATTTGAAGAATGACTTTTGCTTGCAAGTGGACCTTGATTCTGTTAAAAAAGTTTTTTGTACAACATACCGCGTTACTAGCACTCTTTCTTACACATGGTGTATTGTGTCAAACAATTCCTGATGATCCTTACCTCATAAAAATTGAGTCCATTGAATCTGGAGTAGATGATTTTCAGGATTTGCAACCACTTAAATCGTTATGGAAGGACAAGCGAATTATTCTTTTAGGAGAACAAAGTCACGGAGATGGGGCAACATTCGAAGCTAGGGTTCGGTTGATAAAATTTCTCCATCAGGAGATGGGATTCGATATAGTGGCTTTTGAAAGTGGAATGTACGATAATTATCACGCCTATAAGACTTTGATATCAGAGGAGAAACAGACGACTTCCCCATTTAAAAAAAGTATACTGCCCATTTGGTCTGAGACTAAGGAAAACAACAAATTGATTGAGTACGTCGAATCGATGGCAAAGTCTGAGACACCACTCCAAATTGCGGGATTCGATTTTATAAGAAACGACTTTTTTAAGTATAGATTTTGGGAGGATTTGAAAGTGTTGTTCCATGAATCTCCTTTTTCTAATAGCGATATTTTACAGATAGAACAAGTGATGTTAACTGGCACAGATCTAATATTAGATGGTCATATTGATTCGGTCAGTTTTTTCTCAACTGCTGATAAGATTCAGAACTTTTTGCGGAGTCAGGAAAGGACTAGTCCAACAGAAAGAAGTAAGATAATTTCTCAATCTTTTAAGACATGGGTTTTTGGAGTAAGATATGAGCTCGGTGAGCGAACCGGAAAGCATTACTATGTTCAGAATCCACGAGATTCTCTGATGGCTGAAAATTTAATTTTCCTCTCGGAACTTTATCCGGAAAAAAAGATCATAGGGATTGGTGCATCGATGCATTTCTCCAATCAGGTATTGAACTTTAAGAATACCGATCTTACCAAAGAATATATTGCCAGAATGTCACAAAAAACTGATGAGGAAGGGTTTTTTGATCTGGACAAAGCAATGGAAGGTGCTGTTCCGATGGGACAG
>JANQST010000460.1 GCA_028279155.1 Cyclobacteriaceae bacterium | reverse complement strand
ACCTACCGGTCGATCCAATCGATGGCATGGTTGACAAAAAACATTTCCAGGCTTTTTGTATTTTTTCCGGATGTACTCTGTAGCCCAATCGGTGAGTGTGGAATCGCCGGTTTCATCACCTTGAATAAGCCAACCTGTAGGTTTTTCAACAATCAGAAGATGGTTGTCTTCAAATACCACTTTTGGTTTACTCACACGAACAATGTTTTGATTTCCACTAATTTTTCGATGTATGCGGCAAAATTAAAGATTTGGAAAGAGCCAAAGCCGTTTCCAATGGCTAACTTGAAAGAAATTAACTAGTCAACTACTATGAAAACAAGCCATTTTATGTTGCCTGTACTGGCCCTGTGTATGTTGTTTACCCTTTCCCATTGTACAACGGACGATGGTGACGACACCGGCGAAATTGATTTGAATGACTCCAATGCGCTTACTGAAGCTATTGTAGTAAATGGAGGAACATTGGTTGGAGGAGATCCTCCAGCTCCTTCTACTGATCCTAATGCACCGCAAATTGAAGATCCTGGAGATGAAGTATCTGTGCAAGGCGGTGAGCTAAACCTTGAACTACCGGTAATATCTGGTAATGTTTCTGGAGTGTACCTACAAATCCCGGGTGCTGACAGCTACTTTGATATTCCAGCTTCTGCACTAGTCGGGGGAAGAATTGCCCAGGATTATCCTCAATTCTCGATAGAACTTCCGGATAATATTCAACCAGGAACGTTTTGCGTTGATTATTGTGTTTACGACTCTGAAAATCTTGTGAGCAACATAGTTACCGTATGCATTGAAGTTGGAGAACTGGGAGGTGAAAACAGTGATTTCTTAATTGGAGTGTGGAACGTGACGCAACTTGCTTTTTCTGAAGGAAGTGGTGATACGAGGACGAACATAATAGGGGAGCCTTTTACCGAAGTATTTGTTGAAACACTTATTTGCTCAGATGGTCAAACATCCAGGGAAGTTGAAATAGAAGAAATCGAGGACATTGATTTCATTCGAATCACTTTTTCTGAGAATGGTGCATTAAGATTAGAGGAGGACGGTGAAGAGACCTATCTTGACTATCAAAATTCCTATTGTGATGATCTTGTGTATACGACCGAGACCTACTCAGATGATTTTACTGGTGGATGGAGTTATGAGGACGATGTGAAGCGTCTTGTTATGATCATTAACGAGGTTGATGATGGAGTAGAAGATCAAAATGTAATCGATGTAACTATTACTGTGGATGGTGACACCATGACGGCTGTTCAAGAGCTTGAAGGTGAAACAACCACAGTTACTCTTGTGAAGCAGTAATAAATAAATTATAAGAAACGAAACCTCGTCTATCAAATGGACGGGGTTTTTTTATTAAAATTCGCTGATAAAGTGAAATTGAACATCTGGAAAGTTCTCCTGAACCATTTGAAGCCAGGCTTTCGTTTCAGCCATAAAGACAAGTTTACCTTCTTTATCTTTTGCAATGTGCCGGTATTTGTCTTTTACAAAAGCATCCACCTTATCGTCATCTCCACTGATCCAACATGCTTTGTAGATATTCACAGATTCAAACTTTGCATTGGCGCCATACTCATTTAGGAGCCGGTATTGCAACACTTCAAATTGTAGTGCACCGACTGTTCCAACCACCTTTCTTGATCCCATCTCAAACGTGAAAAGTTGTGCCACCCCTTCGTCCATGAGTTGGTTCAACCCCTTTTCTAGCTGCTTCGATTTCATTGCATCCAAGTTGATGACCTCCCTGAAAAGTTCCGGAGAAAACGAAGGAATTCCCTTATAGATTCCTTTTTCTCCTTCACTCAAAGTGTCGCCAATTTTCAAATTACCAGTATCGTAAAGCCCTACAATATCTCCGGGAAAAGCTTCCTCGACCGTTTCCTTTTGCTGTGCCATAAAAGCGGTGGCATTCGAAAACCGGAAATTCTTGTTTTGTCTTACGTTAAAGTAGTTGCTTCCACGCTGAAATTTCCCTGAGCAGACACGCACAAATGCAATTCTGTTTCTGTGTTTTGGATCCATGTTGGCATGGATCTTAAAAATAAATCCTGAGAATTTGTTTTCAGTAGGAAGAATCTCACGTTCTTCTGTTTCTCGAGAATGTGGTTGTGGTGCTATTTCAGTGAAACAATCCAGTAGTTCGCGGATTCCAAAATTGTTTACAGCACTTCCGAAAAATACGGGAGCCATTTCACCGCTGAGGTAGGCCGAAGAATCGAATTCATCATAGACTCCATTCACCAGTTCTATTTCTTCTCTCAAGGTTTCGATTGCTGAATCTGGCAAATGATCCGAAAGATTGGGATCTTCAACTCCTTGAATTTCAACTACTTCATCAACTCGTTTTTGCTTGTTCGGTTCATACAGGTTGAGATTGTTTTCATAAATGTTGAATACTCCTCTCAATGTTTTCCCCATCCCAATGGGCCAACTCATAGGTCGAACTTTGATTGCAAGCTTTTCCTCAATTTCATCCAGGAGCTCAAATGCATCTCTCCCCTCACGGTCCAGCTTATTAATGAAACAGATAACCGGCGTGTTTCGCATCCTACAAACCTCCATCAGTTTTTCTGTCTGTCTTTCCACGCCCTTGACGCAATCAATCACCATAATTACACTATCAACAGCTGTGAGTGTTCGGTAGGTATCCTCAGCAAAATCTTCGTGCCCGGGAGTATCCAGAATGTTGATCTTGAGATCTTTATACTCAAACCCCATCACAGATGTAGCTACGGAAATACCTCTTTGTTTTTCGATATCCATCCAGTCCGAGCGTGTACCCATATCAATCTTATTTGATTTGACAGCTCCAGCAGTTTGAATGGCTCCTCCAAAAAGAAGTAGTTTTTCAGTAAGCGTAGTTTTCCCCGCATCCGGGTGAGCAATGATTCCAAATGTTCTGCGTCGTTCTATTTCCTGCTCCAGGGTCATGGTATAAAAATTTGAAGTGCAAAATTAGAATAACTTTGGACCATGGCAATCCTTAAAAAGATTATCGCAACGCTATCAGTTATTAAAATCACTACCTTCACCTCATGAAAAGGCCAGTCCGATTTGCGATCTACTTTACAATTGGTTTCTTGATGTATCAGGTCATCGATTCAGGTGAGACCAATGTTACTCATCAGGATGCTCGTAATTGGCTATTAGGGGCGATCATAGTGGTTTTTGCTTTGTTACTTATTGTAAGAGTGATAAAACAGCGCTACGACAAATAACTACTATCAAATATTTATTTGATCTATCAATAATAAGGGTGTTGGAGTATTGACATGTGTTATTTGTATACACATACACCTTATGTTGATCAAACGTCTAATTAGATTACGATTATTTTATATATGGATTACTCTTATCCTTCTTGGCTGTTCCAATGATGAAATTGGACTTACAGAATTTGAATGCGCAGAAGGAAATTTTGAATGCAACGTTGATGTGGCCTTAGCTTCATATGTAAATGATTTTTTCGAAGAAGCTGAAGCAAGAGGGAACGGATTCCCAAGAGATAATATAATTGCTGAATTTGTCGATGAGATTGTTATAAATGGGATAGGTTTTTCCGGGCGAGGGTGGTCGGATTACGATGGCACAGGCCAGAAAAAAATTGAAATATTGAGAAATGCCTGGGGTACAATGAATGAATCACAACGAGAAATTCTTGTGTTCCATGAGCTAGGACATGCACTGCTAAGTCGAGGGCATCGAAATTCCCGATTTCCTAATTGTGATAGAGCATCTGTTATGTGTGGTGATGTATGCGATGGTTTTCGCACGATCTATACACAGGCGGATGATCAAAGAAGAACCTATTATTTGGATGAGTTGTTTGACCCCTGCATTGAGTTCCCAGATTGGGCAACCGCGCCTCCCCTTACAAATTCGGTCATTTTTCTGACGGATGAAATCAGCATAGAACATGAAAACTGGAATTCAATTTTAGGGGAGAATACGGTAGCGGGGATTTCAGATAGTGTAGCTTTTTCTGGACAGTATTCTCTTGCAATTGATGCAGGCGTTCAAGAAATCACCCATTCTTCCGTTTGGCGGTATGATTTGGTTGAGTTCCCTGGCGGAGTTTTTGGATCAAATTTTAAGGTCAGAGCGAAGGTAAAAGCAGAGGAAGTTGTTGGTACCTGGGCGATGAGCCTTCAGGCAAGAAATTCTGATGATCGACTGATTTTCAACGAAAACACGTTGGCTTGTCATACACTTGATGGAACAACGGAATTTGAGGCTTTTGAATTAAATCACTATTGTTTTGAAAACGATATCGAGAAGATCTCTTTCGTAATAGGGTTTATAGGAGGTACCACTGGAACAATTTACATCGATGACCTTCAATTCATTTACGAAAAATGAATGGAATTCAAAGGAAGTTTAATTCAAATTCCTCTTGTAAATAGCGTCAAATGTTGTTCTCCAGTTTTCCCCATCGTCTTGTGAAATTTGAATCAATTGACTTACAGTGTTATTGTCAATTCTTGTGAGTGTAGTCCTATCAAGTGTCACTTTACCGTTCAAGCGATAACTTCCTTGAAAAGCAACAAGTGAATCACCTTCAGACCTAACCATTGATTTTTCTTTTTGGCCCCAGGGTTGTTGTGCATTTTCAGTTACCCAAACCTGTTTCCAATCAGAAGATCCATTATCCACATAAAACAAGCTTTTCCCCTGGCTTCCGTCACCTCCGGTCCAATGTTCCATTACTGCACAGTCTTTCAGAATCTTCTCTATTCTATTGGTTCCAACCAATTGATCATTTTGACCATAAACTTTCCAATCGCCAACCCAAAAATCTAGCTTTTGATAGATGGGGTTTGATGAACAAGTGGACTGTTGTGAATAGGAATAGCTCAGGACAAATAACAATGTGCTGAAGAACAATGGTTTTAGTTTCATGAAGATTAATTTTCAGAGTATACGATGGCAGTTGAACCTGGATGCAATTCTGTGTTTTTGTGCCATAAAATGTCATTTCAGCTACCCTTTCTGCAATGATCAATAAATGATTATGACAATCTGTCACATTTTCCCGTTTGGCACATCCATTGATAAATGGAAAGAAGCAAAGAAATAAATCAGAATAAAGAAATAAATAGATCAAAGAAATGGGTAAAATCATAGGTATCGATTTAGGAACTACAAACTCATGCGTTGCTGTAATGGAGGGAAATGAGCCAGTAGTGATCCAGAATAGTGAAGGAAGGAGAACTACTCCTTCGATTGTGGCTTTTCTCGATGGTGGGAAAGGAGAAAGAAAAGTGGGTGATCCTGCAAAACGTCAGGCGATAACTAACCCACAAAACACGATCAGTTCTGTGAAGAGATTCATGGGGAAGAAGTTTTCGGAAGTGAAGGCAGAGATGAAGAACATTTCTTATGAAGTAGAATCAGGAAGCAATGATACGGTTCGTGTGAAAATTGGTGACAGAACCTACACACCACAAGAATTGTCAGCAATGATTCTTCAGAAAATGAAATCAACTGCTGAAGATTTTCTTGGGCAGGAAGTTAAAGAAGCTGTTGTTACAGTACCTGCCTACTTTAATGATGCAGAGAGACAAGCAACCAAGGAGGCCGGACAAATTGCAGGACTGGATGTAAAAAGAATTATCAATGAGCCAACTGCTGCAGCTTTGGCTTACGGGTTGGATAAGAAAAACCAAGACATGAAGATCGCGGTGTACGACCTTGGAGGCGGTACATTTGATATTTCTATTCTTGAATTGGGAGATGGTGTATTTGAGGTAAAATCAACCAACGGAGATGTCCACTTAGGTGGAGATGATTTCGATGGCGTTATCATAGATTGGTTAGCAGAAGAATTTAAATCTGACGAAGGAATAGATCTGAGAAAAGACCCAATGGCTCTTCAACGATTGAAAGAGGCTGCAGAGAAAGCAAAGATTGAACTTTCAAGCTCATCAAATGCAGAGATCAACCTTCCATACATAATGCCTGTGGATGGTGTGCCTAAGCACTTAGTAAGATCATTGAGTAGATCAAAATTCGAGCAATTGGCGGATGCCTTGGTGAAAAGATCAATGAAGCCGGTAGAAGTAGCATTGAAAGATGCGGGACTATCTACTAGTGATATTGACGAAGTAATTCTTGTTGGAGGGTCAACCCGAATTCCTAAGATTCAGGAAGAGGTTGAGAAGTTCTTCGGGAAAAAACCTTCGAAAGGTGTGAATCCGGATGAGGTTGTTGCGATTGGAGCTTCAATCCAGGGTGGTGTTTTGACTGGAGAAGTAAAAGACGTATTGCTTCTTGATGTTACTCCGCTTTCATTAGGAATTGAAACATTGGGTGGCGTGTTCACGAAGTTGATTGAATCAAACACAACAATTCCAACCAAGAAGTCAGAGACATTCTCAACTGCAGCGGATAATCAGCCTTCGGTAGAAATCCACGTGCTTCAGGGTGAGCGACCAATGGCTAAAGACAACAAGTCAATTGGTAAGTTCCACTTGGATGGAATTCCACCAGCACCAAGGGGAGTACCTCAAGTCGAGGTTACATTTGATATTGATGCCAATGGTATCTTGAATGTTTCAGCAAAAGACAAAGGAACTGGTAAAGAGCAGAAGATTCGAATTGAGGCTTCATCCGGTTTGACTGATGAGGAAATCGAAAAAATGAAGCAGGAAGCTGAAGCTAACGCTGAAGCAGATAAGGAAGCAAAGGACAAAGTAGAAAAGGTTAATCAAGCAGATTCGTTGATCTTCCAGACAGAGAAGCAAATGAGTGAGTTTGGCGATAAGCTTTCTGATGACAACAAATCAGCCATTGAAGGCGCATTGACCAAATTGAAAGAGGCACATGGTAAGCAAGATCTTGCTGAAATTGATACAGCAATGGAAGCATTGAATAATGCTTGGCAGGCTGCTTCTCAAGAGATATATGCAGCTCAGCAAGAAGCGCAAGGTGGAGCACCTGGAGCAGATGCTGGAGCAGCAGATGACTCAACGGCAAGTGGAGATGATGTTTCCGATGTTGAATTCGAAGAGGTAGAAGAGGATAAGAAGTAAGTTCTTTCCTTCCCGATAATATCGGGTTTTACCCTAGATATACATACAAGATAAACCCCTCATTTGAGGGGTTTTTTGTTTTTGTAGACTACATGTAGATCAGTTAATTGATTCATCATGCTTATTGGAAGCTAGTTTTGAAAGTCTAGTATGTGTACTATCATACTTTCAGCAGATACTTACAGATAAGGTTAAGTAATTATGCGGTTTTATTAGCTGGTGACTCATACCTCGATTCACTTACCTTGTATGTAAAGAGCCCTAAGTCTCAATCTCCATTGGAGATTGGGGCAGATGGGTTTACCCAATTAAGTAATTTCATGACACAGAAAGAGCTACTTGTATACCAATTGTAGACTGTTGGTTGTAGCCTTTCAGCGCAACAATTGGCGAGTTTTGCTTCACCAAAAATTTCAATCATATGCCAAGGTATGTTCTCATCCTATTGTTGTGCTTAGCAATTTTTAACACAGCAGCTCAAACTACTCATTCGGTTCTTGTTAAAGTAAATCAAGCACCTGAATGTCCCATAGTATCGGGCCTGGAAGAAGCTGAAAACATCAAGATCTTTCCAAATCCAGTCGATCAATCAACATTCATGATACAATCAGAAATTCTAAATGCCCGAGTGGAGATCCACGACCTCAAAGGGACCATCTTATGGAAGGCTCAATTAATGAATGGTAGAATTGAAGTTAATGCATTGAATTTCAAAAGTGGTGTTTATATAGTCACCATCATGGGAAGAAAGGATAGTTACCAAATGAAAATCCAAATCCGATGAAGCAGCTTATTTTATTCTCTTTTTTGTTGCTATCGGAATTAGCCTTACAGGCACAACAAGTCATACCTGTTCAGATTTCTGATATGGTGGAACTAGAGGCTGATGAATTTAGAGGGACAATTCAATGGCAACAATCACTAGACAATATAGCTTGGGAAGCAATTGAAGGTGCCACAACAAACCCTTACCTGGTTACCGTCGATGTGTTGCCTGTGTATTTCAGAGCAAAAATTGATGAAGAAGGATGTGACCAATCACACTACTCAGAGACAATTGAAGTCATCAATTCAGCATCCGTAGAACGCTGGTCAGATCCAGCAACTTGGGGAGGGACAAAACCAACTGCCGGGGAAGAAGTGACGATACCTTCTGGCAGATACATTTTACTGGATGAAAACCCACCAGCACTTGGTGGACTGATGATAGAAGGAACCCTGGATTTTGACCGGAAAGATCTTGAATTGACCACTGAGTGGCTTGTGATTAATAAGGGTCAGTTATTAGTGGGTTCTGCAAGTGCTCCTTTTGAAAATAAGGCAATCATAACACTAAACGATCCCGATCCTAATCAGAGTATTATGGGAATGGGCACACGAGGGATCGTTGTGATAGATGGAAGCATACGTTTGCATGGTGCCGTTCCGGATGTTATTTGGACCAAATTGAATGATCATGCAGAGAACGGAGATACCTCACTGGAGCTTCTTGAGTCAGTGGATTGGACAGTTGGTGATGAAATTGTGATCGCACCAACCGACTACTACGAAGCAGGATTTGTGAATGAGTCGGTTACTCAGCGTGCATCGATTACAGAATTGTCGAATGAGATGGTGACTATTTCAGAGGGCTTGAATGCCCATAGATGGGGTCTGCTGCAATATGCTACCAACGCTGGTATGAGCCTGGATCCAACGGATTTGGTTGCTCCACCGGTGGCAAATACTGAAACTACTACAACCCCATTGATATTAGATGAGCGTGCAGAGGTTGGTAATCTTACCCGAAACATTGTAATCCAATCACCCAATGACGATTTATGGAACAATGAGGGCTTTGGTGTACATACAATGATAATGCCCTCCGGATCTGCTTTTATTGATGGTGTGGAATTTATCCGTGGGGGACAAAGAGGACGACTAAGAAGATACCCGTTTCATTGGCACATGCTGAGCTATGCTGGAACTGAGACACTAGCCGATGCAACTGGACAATACATTAGAAATAGTACTATAAATTCGTCTGCTAACCGGGGTATTGTTATTCATGGAACTAACGGTGTTGAAGTTAGTAACAATATAGTTTTTGATGTTCGAGGGCATGGAATCTTTACTGAAGATGCTGTAGAACGCAGAAATACGATCGACGGCAACCTGGTCCTTCATGTTCGCAATCCTGAAGGAGGAAGTGAGCTAAAGCAACATGAAGTAGGTGGGCTTGGATCCTCAGGTTTTTGGATCAGTAACCCCGATAACACGGTGATCAATAATATCGCCGCTGACTGCCAAACCTTTGGCTATTGGCTGGCCTATCCCACACAACCATGGGGGCTAAGCCAGGAAGTTTTACATACCGACGGTTTACTATTAAGACCAAATCGATTGCTGTTTGGGGTTTTTGATAACAACACGGCACACTCGAACAGATTGGACGGGATTCATCTGGATGATGCAGAAATCGATAATGACGGAAATGTTTTTCCGGTTCAGTATTGGTCTACGACGGATGGACGAACTGATGGTTTCCCTTTTGATGCATTAAGAAGGTTCACTCTTTCTCGTTATAAAACATGGAAACATATGGACAATGGGGCATGGGATAGAGGAGCCGAAACGGATATTTATGAGGTGGTTTCAGCTGACAATTGCGGACGATTTTTCGCAGGCTCCGGCTCAAATGGAGTGATCGAGAGAAGCCTGGTCGTGGGAACCAGCCTTAATCATATGATGAATGGAACCGGACGACCTGAAATTGCGGATTTTCAATTCTTTTCTTCAGCTGCACCGGTCGCATTTGCTACATATCACAGTGCTTTTAGCATGAGAGATAATGTTGTTGTCAATTTTCCGGTAGATAAATATGATAGGGCAGGTGTCTTTGCATCGGATGATTACTATGTGCGGCCTGTTGACAATGGACAAGTTCGGAATCCGAATAACCTAATAATAGCTTCACATCCTGGAGTAAAAATTACACCTGAAGTTGATTATTTCACATTAGCCAGTGCCGTGTGGGACCCTTACGGGTATTGGGGCCCTGAAGGAAATTACCTTGTTTATGATGATCCTTTTTTAACACATGGAAAAGAGGTGATTGTGATCGAGCCAGGGACAGAGGCAGTTGGAGGAGTGAGTGTTGAAGGTCCTTTTTACGGATTCCTGGCATTTGTCTTACATGGCGAAGGAGATAACCTTCCTCAAAATCGATATTATAATGACTTGATGGAGATCTATGTCAGACGTTTAGATAATGAGATGAATCAAATCGCTGATTGGCGTGTAGCTTCCGCTCAGCAAGAATGGGCGCTACAGCATATGCGGGATTGGGCAGGAACAAAAGAGGGCATTTACGAACTTACTTTTCCAGATGCTGCTGCCAATGGAACATCAAATCCTCCAAGCGATTTCCAAATGGATGTGGAGAGTATGCTCGAAACTGACGATCTAATTACTGTAGGTATTGAATTTGATGGATCAATTGATCCAGTGGTTTTTCTTCAACAAAGATCTAACTTGAATAACTACCAAGTATACGAAGAAGTGGCATCTCTAGAATTGCTTCTCAATTCAGATGGTGAAAGATGGTGGCGAGACAATGTAGGCAATCGCGTGTGGGTCAAAATAAAGGGTGGCCTCTGGACTTCACCTACGGGAGGGACAGACGATCCTTTTGAAGACAGCGCCAATGAAACGATGATGTTAAAAATCAGAGCTGCTGACAACTAGCTACTTGAATCATCGGTTGGAATAATGGCTTTTTTCTCCAGCCGATCCGAAATGGCTTTGTAAAGGTCTTTGGGGTTAAAAGGTTTTGTGACAAGCCCATCTAACCCGGTTGATCCAAGCTTAGATGATTTGTCATACATGGCAGAAGCTGTCAATGCGAGAATCGGTAGCTTGAATCCCTTCTTTCGTAAAATTCTTGTAGCTTCATAGCCATCCATCTCGGGCATTTGTAGATCCATTAATACAATATCGTACTTATTGTTCTCAACTTTTTCAATGGCTTTTAACCCGTTCTCAGCAAGGTCTACGACCATTTTCCATTTTTCCAATAAGCGTTTGGCAATCAACACATTCATTTGATTGTCTTCTACCAACAAAACCTTGTAACCGGAAAGGTCGAAGGCTTCAGTTTCCTGTAGTTTCTCAAGAACTTTATTTCCGATCTTAAGTGATAGGGTAAAATAGAAAATTGAACCTTGCCCTTTTTCGCTTGTGAGATGAATTTCTGAGCCCATCATCTCAACCAACTGCTTGGTTATTGATAGACCGAGTCCGGTACCACCATATTTCCTGGTGATTGAAGTGTTTGCCTGTTGAAAAGATTTGAAGATCCGATCCTTTAGGTCACTGCTCACACCAATACCGGTATCTTTAACTTCGAAAAGAACTTTGACTGTTTTTTCGATTCGTTTTTTCAATGAAATGGAAACAGTTACCTCTCCCTTTTCAGTGAACTTTATGGCATTTCCGATCAGGTTAGTGAGAATTTGATTGACTCTTGCCTTATCCAATTTCACTACTTCTGGGAGAGTCTCATCAAATTCCAATTTCAAGTCTATTCCTTTTTGTGAGGCAATGGGCTTGAATACGTTGAAAATGTCTTCACAGTATTTCTTTAGCTGTGTATTGGCTTCTTCGAATTCCAATTTTCCAGCATCAATCTTGCTGTAATCGAGAACATTGTTGATTAGTGAAAGAAGATACTCTGAAGCGTTTTTGAGATTTTTCAATTCCTGAACTTGCTCTTTTCGGGGATTTTCATCCAAAAGATGATAAGTAGTTCCAATAACGGTATTTAATGGAGTTCTAATCTCATGACTCATTACAGAAAGAAAGTCTGAGCGTACTTTCATAGCACTTTCGGCCTCCTCTTTTGCTTGTCGCCAGGATGATGTGAAATGTTTTGACAAAATGAGTGATTGGAACAGGAAGAAAATAAGCTGACCTAACATAGAGACCCACAAAATCTCTTCAACTATGTTTAAGTAGGCTGTTGTTTTCATTACAAAAACTATAATGATTCCTACCGTACTGTAAACGGAGTAGCGAGCTCCTCCTCGGCCTCTTACCAATGCTTTGATGTAAACAAAGCTGATGAAGAACATACCAAACAGTAAAATGACTAGGAATGGATCATTTATCGCTGTGAAGATGTAAACAGGCAATAACGTAAGGGCCGCCCACAGCAGGGATAAATACATGAATATTTTGGCTAACAGCTTTGGCGTATCCTCAGGAAATAAATTTTTCAAATAGGCTGCAAAGAAGAATACGGTTAAATAGAGTGTGGCATAT
>JANQST010000459.1 GCA_028279155.1 Cyclobacteriaceae bacterium | reverse complement strand
TCACTATTGGCTTATGTCTATCTTTATTTTCTGATGAAGCTCAGAGAAATACATTACCGATGGCTTGGAATACCGATTGTGGCGTTTATTGCTGAATTGGTGAATGAACATCCTGTTGAGGATTTAAGTGCTACTGAACAATACTTTTTTTCTGTGATTTTTACAGCTGTTTATTGGAGTGGGGCCGCGATCATCATCAAGTATTTCAGAAGAAAATTCCCGGAGATTAGTTTAACAACAAGGCGAGTCATCTCATCCGCGATATGCATCATCATATGGATGATTATAGGAGGAATTCCAATTAAACTACTTCTGGGATTGGACGATATGGATCATTTGATGCAACTCAAAGCACATACTACATACATACCTTTCAATTTTGTGGCCGCCACCGTGATCACATTAATATATGAGTCCTTCTACTTTTTTGAAAAATGGAAGGAGTCGTTCAGGTTGAATGAGGAGTTGAAAAACCGACAAATCAGAACACAATACGAGGTATTACAAAATCAGATGAGCCCTCATTTCTTGTTTAACAGTTTGAATACACTTACTTCAATAATTCCTGAAGACCCGGAAGCAGCTGTTGCCTTTACTGTGAAATTGTCTGAAGTGTATCGATATATTCTTCAAAACAAAGAACGTGAGCTAGTCACTTTGGATGAGGAGGTAGATTTTGTCAAATCATACCTATTCTTGTTGCGAATGCGATTCCCGGATAATCTTACCTTTGATTTTGATATTGATAAGAAATTCGAAAAACTCAACATCCCACCTTTGACGCTGCAGATGTTGATTGAAAATGCCATTAAACACAACGTGATTTCCAAGGCAAAACCACTTCATATAAACATCTACATTGACAATGGAAAGTCTGTGGTGGTAAAGAACAACCTTCAAAAGAAAGAGTCTTTGGAAAAATCTACGAAGACAGGTTTAGATAACATCAAGAAGAGGTATAGTATTCTGGGAGGCAAAAAGATTGATATCATCTCAAGTGCAAACAACTTCATGGTTGCCGTCCCACTTATAGATTTGTTGGAGGAATCAGATTTGACCTTAGCATGAAAGTCCTGATTATCGAAGACGAGGCACCGGCTTTTCGAAGGCTACAAAAGGTTCTTTCAGAAATTGATCCGGCTATCGAAATAGTGGAAGTGATGGACAGTGTGGAAGATTCTGTCAAATGGATGAATAACCACCAATGGCCAGACCTGATCTTCATGGACATCCAAATCAGTGATGGCCTTAGCTTTCAAATCTTCGATGAGGTCAAAGTCGAATCTCCGGTCATCTTCACAACAGCTTTTGATGAATATCTTTTGAAAGCATTTAAAGTAAATAGCATTGACTATTTACTTAAGCCAATCAAAAAGGAAGAGCTAGAAAATGCATTGGAAAAATACAAAAACCTGACTCGCAAATCTTCAACCGAATTGGACCTTAGTGAATTGATCAAACAGATCTCTTTGACAGAAAATTCCTTTAAATCGCGTTTCCTTGTAAAACAAGGCGAGAAAATGCTTGCTATTCGCACAGAGGATATTATCTGCTTTCAATCCAAGCATGGAGTGGTCCACATCATTACCAAGCATGGTAAAACATACCTTTCAGATTTCACACTTGAAGAGCTTGACAACCAATTAGATCCTAAGAATTTTTACCGAGCCAACCGACAATTCCTGATTCACGCTGACTTTATCAATACTGTTCATAAACACTTTAAGGGTAAGCTACTTGTAGAGCTAGATCATTTCTCAGATGAACAGGTCCTGGTTAGTAGCGAAAAGGCTACGGCGTTTAAGAACTGGTTGGATCAGTAGCCTATGAATCCAACGCCCTTACTCTTTCTCTTAACGGCGGATGCGAATAATGAACAAAAACATACGCGGGATGGGGAGTCAGATTTGAGAGGTGGTCTGAGCTGAGTCGTTTCAATCCTTCTATCAGTGGCTCTGCCTTGTAGGTAGTCTTCGCGTAGTTATCCGCTTCAAATTCATTTTTTCGGCTCAACATATTTCCAAGGATGCCTAAAATTCTCGAGACAGGAGAGTAGAGAATCCCGAAAGCTAACATGTTCAAGTGCAGAGCTGAAGTTTGTCCTCCCATCGCCCAGCTTACTTCTGCTTCAAATGCCATTAGTGAGAAGAGATACAACATAAAGCCCATGATACCAACACTAAGAATTGTACTGAAAATGATGTGCTTCTTTTTGTAATGACCTACCTCGTGGGCGAAAACAGCAGTCAACTCTTCAATGGAATGATTTTCAATCAGAGTATCAAACAAAACCACTTTCTTTTTCTTCCCTAGACCGGAAAAGAATGCATTTCCCTTACTTGATCTTTTAGAGCCATCCATCACGAAGATGTTTTTCAATGGGAATTTTACTTTGTTGCTGTATTCCTGAATCGAAGTTTTTAATTCACCCTCTTCCAGTGGCTTGAGTTTGTTGAATAATGGAAGTATCAAGGAAGTGTAAAACATATTGGCAAATAGCATAAATCCGGCAATAACTGCCCAGAAGTACAGCCAGAAGTTGTTCCCCATGAAATTGACCATGTAGATGAATACAGCCAACAAAATTCCGCCGATAATGATAGTCAAAACATAGCCTTTTATCTTATCCAGGATGAAGGTTTTGGCCGTGGTTTTATTGAACCCATATTTTTCTTCAATTACGAACGTTCCATACAGCGAAAAAGGAGTTCCAAGAATATCAGAGATGACAAAGAGTACCCCAAAGAAGATAAGCGTTGAAAGCATGTCCAGTGGTGAGAACGTTCGGATCCAATCATCAATGATCCCAAACCATCCGAAATAGATGGCGCAAAAAGTCAGAAGAAACGTGAAGGAGGCAGAGAATATAGCAAATCGTGAAACCTCAGCCTGGTACGCTTGAGACTTTGCATATTTTTCTTCATCATAAATTCCTTCCAGCTCTTTTGGTATCGGCTTTTTCGAGCTTTTTCTATTCAGATAGCTTAGGATTCGTTCCAGTACGAAATCAAAGGTGATGATTCCGAGAAGAAGGTACAGGATGGTTTGTTCGGTCATTCGCTCTTAGACAAAGTACAAATGTATAAATACCAGTAAAGTTCTGACTCAATTTTTCACTTCCAGCTTAACTATCACACTTCTCGATCCATATTTAACAAAAAGGATCCGTACCTCATCGTGAACTTGCAATTGCGGTTCACCATCAAATCGAAGTTTTGGAATGGCATTAAAGAGAAGGTATTTTTTACCACTGATCGCAATGGAATTTAGATAGGCGTCTTCTGATGAATCCAGGTCTGAAATTGATCCGCTTATCCCTATTTGATTGGTGTTGAGGAAGGCAAACCTATCATTGTAGGATGTCATTGCACTATATAAGGAATAGCTAAAAGCGGCCAGAGAGATAACAGTAATAATCGCTCCATTCACAATCGCGCTTCCAAAAAGAAAACCTTTGTCAGGTTCAGCTCTTCTACCTCGGATAATCAAGAAAATTCCTAGCGCCAGAAACGGAATAGGAATAAGGAAATCCAAACTCAAACCGGGGTGAGTCCAATCTGTAATGAGTCTATAATCCACTCATTAAATTTAGAAAATAAATGGTATTGGACACCTAAGCTGACGAACATCAGCAGATGGTTTTAGTGGATCTGATAGTGAAAAAGAATAGGTTATAGAAATCTCATGAGCTCCACCGGTGCCTATACCAAGATCAGAAATGGTATAATCGAAGCTGTATCCAAAAGTAGCTCGCTTACTTTCTAGTCCAACCATAAATACCAGTGCATCACTGTTGGCGATTCCATCTTGATCTTTGATCGGAAGCCCTCGATACCAAAGTCCAACCAACATCGGTGAAAGTGTTACATAAGCACCTAGATCCAACTGATCAAAGTCTCCTTGCGATCGATAGTTAAATGATGGAGTGAAACTGTATTCTTTAGTCGTTCTTGTTTTTGCAGGACCAAAAGGAATCCGATAACCACCGTGCATAGACACTCGTCTTGGCAAAGGAGCGTTACCTCCAGCAATCGATTGATTGGGTTCGTTCACATGATGTATGGCAGCTCCAAACCAGAAGTTTGGACTAAAAAAGATGCCACCAAAGGAAAGATCGACAAACTGGGCATTGAAGCCAGTATTGAAGATCTCTGAAGTGGTTGGGTTTATTTGACCTGTATTATCAAATTGATCACCAAAAGTGAGTTTGTCAAAATCAAGATCCCGAATGGTATATGCCACCTGTATCCCAGGCCTGAAGGTCCATCGATGATTGAGTGTTAATTGATACGCATATTGAAGTCCGACAGAAGTTGATCTTAAACCGGCAATTCCCTCACGATCACTGGTAAATAATAGACCGACACTGCTATAGTAATCTTCGAAATGATTGTCGATGTAGGCAGAAAATGTTTCGAAGTTTGCTTCAAGGTTGGGCCACTGGGATCTGTAATTGATACCCATACGACCTTTTTGATTTATTCCCACAAGACCGGGATTGAGA
>JANQST010000455.1 GCA_028279155.1 Cyclobacteriaceae bacterium | reverse complement strand
GAGTGTCTAAGTTAGAAGGGAGAGGCAAAATCGCCTTGAAGTTTTTGCAGAATGATGATTCAATCAAGGTGATTGTAAAAGACAATGGGGTCGGGTTTGATAAAGAAAATGCAACAGACTCTGAACATAAATTGAAAGGAATCAATTTGATCAGAGAACGACTAGAACTTTTAAACGGTTCCGATGAATCCCTAGGTTTTGAGATGGAAAGTAATGTAGGAGTGGGGACAATTGTAGCCTTCAATTTTCAGGTAGTTTGTGGTGATTAATCTATCTTTATCATATGATAAAAGCGTTACTTGTCGATGATGAGCCAAAGGCTCTAAAAGCCTTGCGCTTACTTATCAAAAAGCATTGCCCGGAAATCGAAATAATTGCTGAGGCAGACAATATTACAGACGCATACAAACAGATCGTTGAGCTAAATCCTGAACTCGTGTTTCTGGATATCAGTATGCCAGGGGGATCTGGCCTTGAGCTGTTGGAGCGGATACAAGGTTTTAACGTGGAGGTAATATTTACTACTGCTTACCAGGAATATGCGATCAAAGCGCTACGTTTATCTGCCCTTGATTATTTGCTAAAACCGATCAGTCATGATGAATTGAAAAAGGCGGTATCCAGATTTCTAAACCAAAAGATAAAATACGATTATTCGTTGGTATCTGAAATATTGAATAGTGAAAAGCTTAGGCGTATTGCTATTCACACCCAAGGAGGTGTGCAAATTTTAAATTTATCGGATATCATGTACTTGAAGTCCGATAAGAACTATAGTGTCTTTTACTTACCAGAACAAAATGTGGTGGCTTCCAGAGCTCTTGGTGAGTTTGAGAAACTTCTGCATGGGCATGGTTTCATCCGTATACACAGATCCACACTTATCAACATCAATCACATCCGTGAATATAAAAAGGGTAAAGAACCAAAGGTGCTATTGGTTGATGGAACAGAACTGGAGGTTTCAAGAAGTCGAAAAGAAGAACTTTTGCATGTTCTTACCGATTAACCCTCCCTCATTTATTCACCAGGAGTAACACTTTATCCTTAAAGCTTTACCGTTCATTCATTGGTAACGTTTTCAGTTGTCATGCCTATCCTTAACAATTAAGTTTGAATAGCTGATTATTCTCACCTTCCTCTTCAAGGATAAGTCTAATTGAATTGGTTGTGACAGGAATCGATTGACTCATTTAAAACCGATAATTCATGAAGCGTAAGTTGACAATAACCCTTGCAAAATTATTTCTCCTTGCAATTTTATTATGGTCTTTCAAAATGATCACCTAGAACTTAAAAACATGGAATCTGGAAAGAAGATTAATAACTGTTTCCGTTTCGATTTGATAATTTTTACTAAGTTTATCCGAAGATTAACCATCGGTTCACCACCATCGAACCACGCCTATTTTCTTAAGCGAATTACAAAACAGAACACGCGTTCTGAGTGGGGTTTTGTATATGACAGATTACTGATTGGAAGCTGTGTACTCTTGTTCGCACAAATCTCTTCCAGTATTCTGTTGACAAAAAATTGATAACAATATCAAAAGAAATAGATACCAACTAAACCATTAAAAAATGAAACTCATCCTATCCCTCTTACTTATTCTTGTCATATGCTCTGTTGGATCCTCGCAGACATTGAACAACATTGAAGACAATGGGGTCAACGTTCAGAACTCTTCAAGCGGCACTGGTTATTTTCAATGGATCAATTTGAGATTGGCAGGGAATACACTTTCGTCGCAGAATACCAATGGTAATATCGTGTTAAGTCCGAATGGGACCGGTACTGTTAATCTTTCTTCGGGTCAATTTTTGGTACCAGCTGGTTCGGTTTCACTGCCGGGCTATTCTTTTAGCGGTTCAACCAACACAGGACTTTACTTAATAGGTTCGAACACGGTTGGCATTGCCTCAGCTGGATCACTAATTTTTCAGACTAGTGGGTCTGGGGTTATTCCCGCATTGAATAGTACCTATGGGCTTGGAACATCCAGCTTCTTTTGGGACAATCTGTATGTCGATAGAATACGAAATGAAGGATCGGGGGGAGCCGCGAACAATCCCGATTACACATGGCAAACAGATTTGAATACAGGAATGTATCATGACGGAACAGCTGATAATATTGTGTTTTCAACAAATGCCACCGAGGCCTTGAGAATAGATCAAAACCAGGATGTGACTA
Source organism: Cyclobacteriaceae bacterium (assembly GCA_028279155.1). Classification (GTDB taxonomy): domain Bacteria; phylum Bacteroidota; class Bacteroidia; order Cytophagales; family Cyclobacteriaceae; genus Ekhidna. The sequence goes on along the minus strand of JANQST010000455.1, from coordinate 902 downwards.
TGGCCGGTGAATTGATAACTTCTTCCATTGATAACCCATCGGGAACACTTGATGTCGAGTTCTTAGCGATTGCTGGTCAAACCTTGTCAACTACTACTGGTAATCTAACACTTTCATCCCTGACGACTAGAGTAGATGTGAATGACGATCTTTATCCATTAATAACAGATTCTAAGGACTTGGGGTCCAATTCCCTTGCCTGGCAAGAATCGTATGTGAATTTCATGTATCTACCCGAACAGGCTGCTGCAAATCCCGATTTAGCAGGAATTGGCCAGCTATGGGTTAAGAATGATACTCCTAATACTTTAATGTTTACGAGTGATACGGGAGTAGACTATGACCTTTTAAGTGGTGGTGTTGGTAACCTCGAAGACAATGGCACAGATATTCAGAATTCTGCTGCTGGTACAGGTGCACTAAAATGGGATAACGTTTCGATTGATGGTAACACGATCTCATCTACGGACACCGACGGCAACATCATCATAGATCCGTCTGGAGTGGGAGATATTAGACTAAATCCAACAGGATCAAACAAAGATGTTTTAATTGGAGAATTTCCACCTGGAGCCATGGGGAATGACGGAGGGCTAGGAGTTGATGGTCAAATAAAACTTAAGGATAATCAACCTCTTTCTTGGGGAAACACAGGTTCTCCTCAAATTATTGGCAATACCGCTCAGAAGTGGCTTTCATTTGAACCTTCATTCAACCAAAAGGCACTGGTAATTTCCGATACGGACTCAGATGTAAAAATTGCCAGTGGGATGTCTTTGAATTGGGCAAATGTAGATCCAGTAGCTTACAATTCGGTGGTCGATGTTGGTCTAAAAAGAAATGCTGCTGGTGTTCTTGAAGTAACCAATGGCTCAACAGGTTCTGGATCCCTCCAGGTAGGA
>JANQST010000252.1 GCA_028279155.1 Cyclobacteriaceae bacterium | reverse complement strand
GCTCAATTCGAGTCAAATTCAAAAATCGAAATCAGAACCGTTTTGGATAGTAGCGGGAAGCTTGCAGGATTTTTTATCCGTCCATGGAAGGATGGTTTGTAAACAAGACAAACACCTTAAGCATGAAAGCTTTCAACTAATTTTCAAATTTCACTGTCAATCGAATGAAATCATCGGAACTATCCCCTGCCTGGATTTCGTGAATTAAGATAAGCCCTCTTTCATTTCCCTGGGTTCCTTTATCTACATCCGTTTCGAAAGCTATTACATCCCCAGCAGCCAGATCCTCACTTCTCTGTTCCCGACTACCTGCAGTCCCATCTTCGAAAGCATTGTAAATTTCAGCAAACTCTGCGGCATCAAATTCTGAAGCTGTTAATGAAGTTTTCCTAAAAACTGTTGAATTCCGTTCAGACCACTGATCTATTCCTTCAAAATTGACAATTGGATAATCAAAGATGGATGCGAGTACGGCGCTGTTGTTAGTCGCATCATAATAATAGCCAAAATCAATATCGCCGGTAATATCTTCTGTCTCTGAGTTTATCTGCGCTATTGTCCAGGAAGGTTGTTCATTTGAAGCACTAAAAAAAGTGGTTGAGTTACTAGCTCCTCCAACGCCCGACTGAGGGGGTGTTAAATTGAATTCAGGAGCGATCAAAATTGATGGTGGATTCACTCCTATGCGGAGGAATGCTGTTGCAGTTTGATCAATTTCATCCCTTACCATAAATTCCACATCAACTACACTTGCAGCGGCTAATCGTCTAGTTGTTTCAGTAAACATGTAAGGAATTCTTTGGCCTGTCTGAAACGGCACTAATGGTAGAATTATTGTAGCATTGGCATCATCCCTAACATCATCAACAATCGTTGTAATCGTCAAGTCCTTGAATCCTTCTGGAGTTTCATAGTTTACTGAGGCTTCTATTGTTCCTCCAACATCAGCATTTCCAAAATTAGGTGTCACTTGAATGCTTGGCGGACCACTAAACTCATCATTCGTACAACTGATAAATGCAATCGTCAATGAAAACGATAGTAAAACTGAAAAAATTCGAATCATTTTAATTATTTCTTAAACGTCAAAAATGTATCCCACAATCCCTGTAGAAGAGCTTCTTTCAAAGAAGCTGCTCCCGTTGGGTTAAAACTGTCAAATCCTCTTGAGTTAGAGTATCTGTTCATTGGAGCAGTAATCGAAACACTTCGAAAAACAGTTTCCCCTTTTTGGTCTATATAATAAACATTGTCAAACATTTTGTTCGGTTGAGCAACGGATATAACATGAAGATCATCGATTTTGGTGGGATAGTATCTTAAGCCAGAATACCTGAACGGTTTGTTTTTATTAAAGTTAAAATAAAAATCGGGCGTTTCATTAAACAGCTTACCAAAGCTTGTTCTAAGCTTTTTTGGATCAATTGCTGACTGACCAAAACTAGCGTATGATACAATAGTAAAAAGGAGAAGAAAAGGAACAAACTTTAGTCGTAGTGGCATAGTCTCTCAGTTTAATATCAAGTTAGCAAAAACCTTCTTAACACCCAATTTGGCATTTTTAGAGACATAAAAAAAGTCACCCATGTATTGGATGACTTCTAAGTCTTTAAGACGATAATTATTTATCTTCTTTCTTAGCTTTTGGAGCAGCCTTTTTCTTTGGAGCTGCTTTTGTTTCTTTCTTCTCAGCCTTTGGTGCTGCTGTTTTCTTTTCTGTTTTCTTAGCCGCAGGCTTTGCTTCTTTTTTGGCTGCAGGTTTTTTCTCAGCTTTTGGAGCTGACTTTGTTTCTTTTTTCTCAGCCTTTGGTGCTGCCTCTTTCTTTTCAGCTTTTGGAGCTGCCTCTTTTTTGGGAGCTTCAGCTTTAGGCGCAGCTGCTTTCACTGCTTCTTTCTCAGCTTTAGGCTCTGCTTTCGCTTTTCCTTTTTTAGCAAATTCAGCTTTGATAGCTTCGATATCTACATTTTTAATTGTCGGAAGCGAGTTCAACCGCTTAATTGTATTCACGCGGTTTTTAGCAACATTCTTATTTTTTCTACCTTTTCGCTCTAGTCTGGTAACAGCCATTTTTTCTCTATGCTTTTAAAATCGAGGTGCAAAATTAGGGGATTAAGTAGTTTTGTCCAAAATCAATTCTGAATGTCTAAAACCAAGCCTTCACTGCCTAAGGGAACTCGAGATTTCGGACCCGAAGTTTCTTCAAAAAGAAACTACATCATTGAAGTGATAAAGCGCAACTTCAGGAAGTATGGATTCAGTCAACTCGAGACTCCATCGATGGAAAACCTATCAACTTTAACTGGGAAATATGGAGATGAAGGCGATCAGCTTCTGTTTAAGATTCTTAACTCCGGCGATTTCTTAAGTAAAACCAGTGAAGATGATTACAAAGCTGGTAGCAAAGAAATAACACAGAAAATTGCCGAAAAAGGGTTAAGGTACGATCTAACAGTTCCTTTTGCCAGATATGTGGTAATGCACCAAAATGAAATTGCTTTTCCATTCAAAAGGTTTCAAATCCAACCGGTCTGGCGAGCAGATCGACCACAGAAAGGAAGGTACAGAGAATTCTATCAGTGCGATGCAGACATTATAGGAAGCAGATCTGGCTGGAATGAAGTAGAACTAGCAATTCTCATTCAGGATGTATTCAATGACCTGGGACTTTCAGATGTGGTAATCAAAGTGAATCATCGTGAGATTCTTTTCACCCTAGCCAAACATGTTGGACTGGACCACAACAAAATCGGGTTTTGTGCCGAGCTTGACAAATTGGATAAAATTGGTGAAGATAAGGTCATTGAAAAATTAGTTGAGATGGGCGGTGACCAAGGTAAAATTCAGGAGGTAATGGATCTAATCCGTACTCCAATCAAGACTGTTGATCTGTTGGAAAAAGCTGAAGATAAAATCTACGGAATTGATAACAAAAATCAGGGAATCGGCGAGGCATCCAGCTTTTTTAAATCTGTTAAGAACACAGGAAAAAGTAACATTGAACTCGAAATTGATTTGAGCCTGGCGAGAGGCCTCTCCTACTACACCGGCATGATCTTCGAGGTAAAACCCACTTCTGTTCAAATGGGAAGTGTGTGTGGTGGTGGTCGCTACGATGATCTAACCGGAATTTTTGGATTACCGGATATTTCGGGTGTTGGGATTTCCTTCGGACTTGACAGGATTTATGACGTTATGGATGAACTCAATTTATTCCCTCCTGACATTTCACAACCGTTGCAAGTACTTATTGTCCATCATGGTAGTGATTCCGAAACACAAAATTTCCAACACAGCCAGGAAATCGTAACAAAATTAAGAGACAATAATATCAATTCTGAGCTTTACCCTGATCCTGTTAAAATTCAGAAGCAATTCAAGTATGCTGATAGAATTAACGTGCCGCATGTGATAGTTATTGGAGATGAAGAACGAGAAAGTAAGACGTACTCACTTAAAAATATGGTGAGTGGTGAACAACAAAAGCTTGCATT
>JANQST010000396.1 GCA_028279155.1 Cyclobacteriaceae bacterium | reverse complement strand
ATCTGTAACATCCTTCGTAAACCTATCGGCAACCACTTTTTCCCCATCAAAAGAAAAAACTGGAACACCAAAACCAATGCTTCGACCGACCGCCTGAGTGATCATTTTCAGTTCTGTTCCGTCAGGTTTGATGGTGTAGATATTTGATGAACCGTTTCTCGTAGATGAAAAAGTGATTAAGTCACGTGACGGATTCCAATGGGGGTTTGAATCATATGCCCTGCTTTCAGCAATACTCCACTCCTCTCCAGTTTCTAGACTCTTTACAAATATTTCAAAGTCCTGCCTGTTAGTTTCATCCTTACGAACAGTTCTTCTCCAGGTGATATGCGACTCATCAGGACTAAAGGAAGGATACATATCCCATTCATTCCATCTAGTGAGTCGGTCTATCTCGTTTGTGTTGAGATCGATTGTATAGATTTCGTAATTCTGAGAATTAGAATCAAGTTCTAGCTCGTCTCTATTACTATCAAAAATCACCTTATTCCCATCACTAGAAAAGCTGGGGTGTTGTTCCCTAAAATTCTCAGTGTTTGTGATGTTCCTTTCCTGAGTTCCATCTGGTTTAATCAAATACAAATCCCGGTTGCCAATGGTGTCTTCTCTTTGGAAAACAATCCATTGCCCATCAGGCGACCAACGAGGATGACTGTCTTCAAAGTCGTTTACCGTCAGTGACCTTACTTCAGCAGTGTTAAGATTAACAATGAAGAGGTCTCGATCAAACCCTTTGCCAACAGAAAATACAATTTCCAGATTATCTGGTGAAAGACTAGGGTGCCTTTCACTCTTTGCTAGAACTGCCTTCATTGGTGGGAATTTCTGGCAATTAGCTTCAATACAGCAGAATGAAGACAAAACGAACAAAATTGGATTGCAATAAAATCTTATTTTCATGGCAATGTCAAGAAAATGTCTTCATCCAAGACTGTCGACCTAATATGTAGCATGGGACAACTATTTAGCAGACTTTGAAAACTTGTGGTAGCCGAAGAACCGGCATTTCGTCAGTAATCACTGCGATTTGATAACCTGCCGCAACGTGATTTCTGCCTAAAGAGAAAAACGGGGTGATCTGAAAAATTACTAAATTGTGAAATTCTCAGATTCGTTCTAAGCTTGGGACCTAACCTCTCCCTTTGAAAGGGAATCTGAATTCATTGGTAAACTCTCCGGATATCTTGGCAAAAGATCTACGCTATTTCCAAAAAAATTTATCCTATTCATATCTGATGGCATCTATAGGATTAGCAAGAGATGCTTTGATTGTTTTGTATCCAATTGTACCCAGAGCTATAAGCACTGATGACAGACCAGCCAAAATATATACCCAAACACTTGAGTCGATTCTGTAGGCAAAGCCTTCTAGCCATCGCTCTAAGAAATAGTAGGCGAAAGGCCACGAGATCAGGTTGCCAAATAGGATCAACACCACAAAAGAGTTTGATAGCTTGGACCATATATTCAGAATAGATGCTCCCAATACCTTCCTAATTCCTATCTCCTTTGTTTTCTGCTGCACAATGAAGGAAGCAAGACCTAACAAACCAAGAGATGCCAAAGTAATAGCGAGGATTGAGAATGAAGTAATAATTTTACTCAGACGCTCTTCTTTTTCATATTTCATATCAAATGTGGTGTCGACGAAAGCATAATCCAAAGGACGATCATGATACATATTCTTCCAGATGGATTCAATAATTAGCATCGTATTTGATAGATCAGCTAGGTTGATGTTTACTGAAATATGGCTAAACGGTATGGCGTTGAAATTTGTAGAATGTACACCCAAAAGCAAAGGACCTATGGGAGTGTGCAGAGCCTGATAATGGAAGTCCTCCATAACTCCTATAACATAGCCACTCTCTCCACGGCTTGGTCCATTCTGTAGGTAACGAATTTGTTTTCCTATAGCCTCCTCCACCGTCCAACCAAACTTTTCAGCGGCACTTCTATTGATTACGAAATTAAGGGAATCACTTTGTAGCTGGGGATCAAAATCGCGGCCAGCAAGTAGTTCGATGCCATAGCACTTCAAGAAATTCATATCAGAATATATTCCGTCCATTCGCTGTGAATTTGATTGATCAAAACCCTCCGGAATCATGACCATAACGCTTACGTTTTGCCCTGGTACCCCAGTAGAAATCGTCGCTCTATCTATACCACTAACTTGAAGTAGTTCGTGTCTCAACGACTTTAATTGCTGAGATGATTCGTTCCCATCAACGGCTATCGTAAGCACTTTCTCAGAATCAAAGCCTAATCCCTTGTTTCGCATATAGTACAATTGATGCACAATTGTGTAGGTTGCGACAATGAGAATTACCGAAATGCTGAACTGGAAGACAACAAGCATCTTTTTCATCAATTGAGATGAGGATTTGGGGTTGAAGTTTTCTTTTATGGTGGCAATCGGTCTCAGTCTATTCATGATCACAGCAGGATAAATGCCTGCAAACATTGCAATAGTTGTAACTACGCCAATGCTCACCAGAATTGTCACAGGATCGAAAAAGGTGATTAGTGAAAGTTCCTTACCAGTAAACTTGTTAAATGAGTTAACGGAAATTGTAAAAAGGCCAATCGCACTTAAGAATGCAATTGTGGATATTATGAATGACTGGATAAAGAATTGAAGGAGCATCTCTCTGTTTCCAGCTCCCATAACCTTTCTTATTCCAACCTCCTTGGCTCTCTTACCAAGTTGCGCTGTGGATAGGTTGACGAAATTTATTGATGCAATGATCAATACAAATATTGCAATGGAAAGGAAAATGTAGACGTAATGAATATCACTTGTGGGATACAATTCATATTCCAACCCGCCTTCAAGGTGGATATCACTTACTTTCTGCAAGAAGTAATCCATGTTCACACCATTAGCAGCTAACGAAGGGTCTGCAGCCCTCCCAATAGAATCTAGCTTGGTTTCCACCTCCTGAGGGTCGATATGGGGACTAAACACAACATACGAGCGAACCCAAAAACCTCTGCTCGGTGAATTCTGATCGGTATAGTCTTTCGAAATAAGGTAATCAAATTGGAGATGGGAATTGGTAGGGAAATCTTCAATTATCCCTGTAACTTGATAGTGACCAAGGTTGGTAAATTCAATTGTCTTGCCAAGTGGTTCTTCCGCTTTGAAGATCTTATCTGCAACGCGCCTTGTGATTACGACCGAATTTGGTGCATTTAATGCATTTGCGGCGCTTGTCCCTGTTAGATCATAAGTAAATACTTCAAAAATTGTTGAGTCGGCCATAAACACTGTACCATACGGACCAGGCCCCTCGCAATCAAAAAGCTTATCGCCATATTTTATTGTTCTATTTGGTTTACTCAGTGTTGTGATTCGAGCAAATGTTTCTACACCAGGTAGCTGTTCTGCCACAGCAGGTGCAACTGCGGAGGGTATTAGCGACCAGCTTCTTTCATTGCCGCCAATTGTAGAATGACCCGAAATTCGAAAAATACGATCTCCTTTTTCATGGAACTTATCATAGCTTAACTCATCAACGATATAAAGTGCAATTAGGAGACAGCAGGTGAAGCCAACTGCCAATCCGAAAATGTTAATAATTGAATGCAGCCTACCATTGCCTATTTGGCGAAAGGCGATAATTAAGTAGTTTCTTATCATGTTTTTCTTATTTAATCTCTGACGATATGTTTTAATCTTACCATTTTAGATATGCTGGGACTAAATGTAAAAACTAAGTATCCGATTCAATTGAGTTTATTAATTCGAAAAAATAGAGGCTCTCTCTTTTAATATCCTATAGAGATTACTCATCATTAATTCTAGTAAAAACATCCTCATATGTAACCCTCCACTCATTATTTCCCCGTGAATACATTGTGTTTTTCCAACTGTCTTTATCAAGAACAGCAAACTCGTCTCTAACAACATTAGATGCCCCGTCTTTATTGACAGATGAAACTCTAGCAAGTCTCCTTCCAGTTTTGGTGTCAAATTTCTCCAAACCCCCAAAGCTGATTCTCCCTGAAGCGTAGATCTGCATCAGATACAGTCTATTAGTAGATGGGTCAAAGCCATAAAAACCTTCTGAATGAACAACCTTCTCTTTAGTTTCTTCAATAACATATGAGAGCTGAAGTTTAACAGTTGTCTTCAACTCATCAAACCACTTATATTCCAGAATAAAATGAATACTTCTTTGTAGGTTTTTGCTAAATCTAGTCTTCGATCGGAATCGACCTATAAATGGACTAAAGACATGCATGTCTTCAATCGATGCCTTCTGCCACTTTACATTTTCGTCGTAAGAAAAAGCATTGGATTTGATGTCATTCTCTGCTATTTGAGCTTGAGTAGTTTGCGAAATGACAAGTATGAGTAGTGGAATTATCTTTTTCATCCTTTCTTTTAAATCATGTTGAGTGCTAACACCCATCTTGGTGCACTTCTGAGCAGTTATTTCTATGAGAAAGATCTAATTCTGAATTTTTTGCCAATTCGACCCATCCCAAGACCAGAAGTCAGACATCGGGTAACCAAATTTTATTCTACCACCGTACAAAAATATCTTTCTAAGTTCTTCGTGGTAGGTGATACCGTATAGTTCTCGAGCTTCAGGAATATCGGCCTCCTGTTTGATCAAAGTCCAAGATGAGCCATCCCACTCCCAAAGATCGTTGAGGATACCGTCTGTTCCTGATCCACCGAACAGGATAGCTTTTTTTCTGAAACTGTCGTAAGCAATCTGGATATTCGCACGCCCTGATGGAACAATGATGCCTTGATCAACTTCTGTCCACCTTTCGCCATCCCATTCCCACATACGATTACTTTTATGAGAATCAGAAGTTATGCCTCCAAATAGGATTATTTTAGCAATTTTTTCATCGTAAAACATGGCTGCTCTACATACCCCAGGGGGACCCGAGTCTGACACTTTCTTCCATGCCATGTTTTTAAATATCCATGTATCCGACGGATACTTGTTCCCGACACAGCCACTAAAAAGAACAACCTCTTCTCTCAATTGATCATAAGCCATAGCAGGCGAAAGTCGTGCACCTGGACCGATAGATTTATGAAGACTCCAAGAATCCTCGGTACGCAGCCAGGTTTCATTCAAGTCTCCTTTCTCAGGATTTATTCCACCCATTGTTACTAGAAGTTCAGAAGCAACATCGTAGACTATTCCCATACTTGATACCTTTCCAGGAGTCCCATCATCAACTAATCTCCAGTCTCTCCCGTCCCACTCCCAAGTTGTTGGATTCCAGGTGTATCTATGATTCTCATTTACATTGTTACCACCAAACAAGACTATGCTGTTGCTAGAATTTTGATAGGCTAAACCTAGGTGATCTCTCTCTCCCGGGTGAACTTGAGCAAAGCACGGAGTAATTACGTAGGTAAGAATTGTGCAGAAAAGGCCAAAACTTCCGTACTTACGAAAAAGCCTAATTCTAGCCGATCTCAAGATTTTTATGTAATTGAACATATCGCTTATTGAGAGAAGAGGATTCACTTTAGTCTATTTGCTAGCATTCTGGAAAACAGTATCCTATCACCACCCTGCAAAATTTCGAACTTCCAACTGAAATTGTCTTCTGTGATATCATAAAAAGTTGCTTCAGAATTCGAATTAGGAGATTTCATGACGATGTCCCCTTTTTCATTCATTTTCGCAGTGAGATTGTTAATCATGGTATTTTTCCCATTCTCTATCCAAGTTATCTTCCAAGTTCTGGTCGCTGGGTCAAAAATTCTAACATTCATCCCCGTGAAATCTCTTCCGAGATTCTTGGTATTACTTGTGTAATCTGAAAACTTCTCTCGCCAGATATCTTTTACGGCATAGCCGTCAAGGATATATTGATAAATCCAAATCGCTTTACTTTCATGCCAACCTTCACCTGCAAGAGAATCAGAAGAAATAACCTCCCACTTCCCCACCAGTTGCC
>JANQST010000376.1 GCA_028279155.1 Cyclobacteriaceae bacterium | reverse complement strand
GTTGTCCTTGTTGCCTTAGAAGCACTTTCATTGTGTTCTATAGTATATAGTAATCTGCCGGTTGGACTAAATCCACTGGGCTCGCCGAGAGACGGACTATCTGTACGGCCTGTTTGAGTAATTTCCAGGTATTCTTTGATCTTTTGCTGTTCCACCTGATATGTACTATCTAGTGAAGCCGCTAAATCCAACAACTTTTTTTGATTCTCTTTAGAAGGTTTTTGCGCACTTAACAGAAATACTGAAAATGTGAAAGACAGGAGTATGCAGGTCTTTTTCATAAGCTAAAAAAAATGCAAGAATGACTTCTAATCACACTTGCAATCCACAGAAAGTTCTTATAAGCAAAACACTAATTTATCATAGATATCTCATATCTCTATGAGATAGCTTCTATTAGAAAACAATTTCTGGCGGACAAACTCCTTAAAGAAAAAGACAATTTTATGTGTTCATCACCTTAACCAACCGCATCAGCTCATCGTTGATGGGTTTTGACTTGGAAATGGCAAGCTTAAAACTTGTATAAACAACCTGGTCATCAATGATACCGGCCATCACATTTGCTTTTCCATCAACCAATCCCTCAACTGCTGCAAGTCCAAGCCTGGACGCCAGGATCCGATCATGAGATGTTGGCGAACCTCCACGTTGCAAATGGCCCAGGGTAGATACTCGAATATCAAGTTTAGGTAGCTTCTTTGATACTCTATTCGCAATTTCATGGGCATTGCCTTGCTCATCGCCTTCAGCTACTATCACTATTGCAGATGTCTTTTCCTTGTCTCGACCTTTATTAAGGGTATCAATTACATCCTGTATTGTAGTGGAAGTTTCGGGAACCATTACTAATTCCGCACCTCCTCCTATTCCACAATGGATAGCAATGTATCCGGAGTGTCGACCCATCACCTCGATAAAAAATACCCGATCATGAGAATTGGCAGTGTCTCTTATTTTGTCTATGGCCTCTAGTGCAGTATTGACTGCAGTATCAAACCCTATGGTATAATCCGAACCGTATAGGTCGTTGTCAATAGTACCAGGTGCTCCTACCGTTGGAATTCCATATTCCTCATAGAAAATATTTGCGCCCGTAAAGGTCCCATCACCACCAATCGCAACCAGTCCATCAATTCCCTTTGTCTGAAGCTGTTCAAAGGCCTGTTTTCTACCATCTTTAGTCATGAATTCTTCGCTTCTTGCAGACTTGAGTATGGTACCTCCCTTTTGCAAAATATTGCTTACAGAATAGGATTTCATCTGGTAGATATCACCACTTATGATCCCATTGTAGCCATACTTTATGCCATATACATTCAAGCCAAGGCTCAGGCCTGTTCTTACCACCGCCCTGACGCAGGCGTTCATTCCTGGTGCATCTCCGCCGGATGTAAATACTCCAATGTTTTTCATTCTTCCGTTTCTTCTTTTGCCAAATATTTCCAGACCAGACTTGAGGCTCCTAAAATTGGAGCATCATCATCTTTAAGGCCTGAAGGTTGTAACTGTATCTTTCTATTAAGGAACAAAGGCATTAAGTGCTTTTCCATATTTTCCTGGGCGGGTTTGAAGATATGATCACCAGCTTTTGCCAAACCACCCAACAAAAATATTGCCTCAGGATCCGTATGTTCCACAAAATCTGATAGTTTCATCCCCAAAATCCGACCCGTATACTCAAATGCTTCAATTGCAATCTTGTCTCCTTTCGCTGCAGCTTCTGTTACTGTCTCTGTCGACAGCTCATTAAAGCTGATCGATCGCAGAACACTGTCTTCCGTATTATCAGCCAACAACTTATAAACCGTTCTTCGAATACCTGTGGCGCTGACATATGTTTCAAGACAACCGATCTTCCCACATGCACATTTTCTTCCATTTGCATTTACAAGAGTGTGTCCAAGTTCACCAGCAAACCCATGCTTACCATACACCAATTCACCATTTATTACGATTCCGCTACCTAAACCCGTTCCCACAGTAAGTACCACAAAATCACGCATGTCTTTGGCTTTCCCGTAGGTCATCTCTCCAAGTGCAGCGGCATTGGCATCATTAGTTAGCACGCATTTTTTTTCGAACACTCGTTCTACCTCATCAGCGAAAACCGAAACCCCTTTCCAGGGCAGATTAGGTGGATATTCTATTGTTCCCTTATAAAAATTTGCATTAGGTGCTCCTACTCCTATTCCAACTACGTCATCCATTGGATGCAAGCGGTTTACCTGCATTTTCAGTTCTTTTACAAAACCAG
>JANQST010000349.1 GCA_028279155.1 Cyclobacteriaceae bacterium | reverse complement strand
AACGTTCAATTGAATATCATCCATTTACTGACTCATTGATATTGGCAAATGGTGCTGAGCCAAGCCTGTATGATCCAGGTGCTGATAGTATTGTAAGTTCGTTTACTGGGCACCTGACGAATCACCTTGCGTCATACTGGATCATGAAAGTAACCCCAAAGCATCTGTTTGTATCCTCAAAACGGTCAGTCATTGAGAAAGTAGGAAATGCGGTTTTTCGTTGGGACACGACCACTGGCAAAATAGTAACGGATTATCCGGTTCATAATGAACTTGTACTGTCGATGGCAATAAGCCTGGATTCTAGTCGGCTGGCAACTGGCGGGGAAGACAACTACATCCGAGTTTCAGATATAGATTCAGGGGAGTTGTTTTGGGAGAAAGAAACCTCTGCACCGGTTTTTGCTTTGTCTTATAGCCTCGATGGATCTCAATTAGTCTCTGCTCATTTGGGTGGAAGAGTAATTGTGTGGGAAGCAGCTACAGGAGATTACATCAAAGACCTTCCCAGCGGATACAGCGAATGGTACAATACACCTTTTAACATCAGGTTTACTGGTACTGGCTTAGTGTCATGGAGTGATTTTCTTTTAGACCTTAAGACAGAAGAGCAACTGGTTCAGTTTGATGACCATTCAGAACGGACGCATGGTATCGTAATGACACGGGATGGTAAATCCATGTTGACAACAAGTTGGGATGGGAAAGTGATTTTGAGGGAACTGTACTATGGTGGAAAAGTAACTGAGTTAGAGGGACATGAAGGTCATGTCTATGCTGCTGCTTTTAATCAAGATGAAACCATGATAGCCACCGGAGGAGCCGACAATAGTATTCTGCTTTGGAATGTAAATGGAGAAAAGGAAGGAGAATTGATTGGTCATACCAGTCCAGTCACCTCTCTCTCTTTTGATTCAGGCGGGAACTATCTGATTTCCGGAAGTGAAGATGGTTCTGTTCGGGTTTGGAATGTCGAGAAAGGCAAAGAAGTATATACTCATATCTTGTTAGACGAAGATCGATGGATGGCGAAGGTCCCTACAGGACATTTTTATGCTACCCAGCAAGCACAAAAAGAGATATTTTTTGTTCGGGGCACCGAAAGCTACCGATTGGAACAATTTTTTGAGGAGTATTATGAGCCGAAATTGAGTTTGAACCTATTGGCTGTCAATGACAAAGACAGGACGAACCTGGACAATCGGATTGCATCAAACCCGCCACCAATAGTTGAAATAGTATACCCAAGAAATGGATCATCAGAACAAACTACCGTTGAGTTGCTAATGAAGGTAACTGATCAAGGAGGAGGGATCAGCGAAGTGAAGGTCTTGCAAAATGGCAAGCGTATTGTTGAAGACAATAACATTCCTACAACTAAACCAGGTAAGTCAATTTCTCGATCTTATTTCATTGACCTTGTTCCGGGCGTTAATATCATTGATGCGACAGCTTTCAGTACGAGCCGAATTGAATCGACAATTGCAAGTACCCGTTTAGAGCGTCCGGTAGACGAGCCAACAGCAACTTGTTATGTGCTTACTGTTGGGATAAACAAATACAAGAACCCACGCTTAAACCTCAACTATGCTGTTGATGATGCATTGAGTATTTCCGGATTGTTGGAACAGCATGGAAAAAACTTGTTCAGCAAGGTTGAAGTTGTATCTATTCTGGATGAAGAGGCTACCAAAGACAATATCGTTGCTCAATTGAAGGATCTGGCAAAGAAGGTTAGGCCGACGGATGTCTTTTATTTCTTTTATGCAGGTCATGGTAGTCTGGTGAATGAACAATTTTATTTCATACCAACGGACGCAACTCGGCTCTATGAAGAGGCTTCTTTGCAGGAAGACGCGCTGTTTGTGGGAGACATGGTTGGATATTTCAAAGAGATAAAAGCGCTGAAGCAAGTTGTCATGATCGATGCCTGTCACTCGGGAGGTTCAACATCAGTTCTGGCTACTCGGGGAGCAGCAGAAGAAAAAGCGTTGGCCCAATTGTCACGTAGTGCTGGGGTCCACATTCTGGCTGCAGCAGGAAGCGACCAAACTGCAACGGAATTTACAGAATTGGGTCACGGATTGTTTACTTATGTGATCCTTGAAGCACTAGGAGGGAAGGCAGACGGAGCACCTGCAGATGATAAGGTAACTGTTTACGAGCTCAAATCTTTCCTGGATGATCAGGTGCCTGAATATTCTTTGAAATACAAAAACACACCACAGTACCCAAACACATTTTCAATCGGACATGATTTTCCGATGGTTTTAAAGAAGGAATAACGTGCATAGTATAGTATAAATCGAATTTAGATAGACTAAGGGAGGATAACCCTTTACTGGTTATATCATTACAACACCGTACCAATGAAAAATCTACTACCGCTTGCGCTGAGTCTTTTTTTTGTCTCTGCTTGCTCATCGGATGAATCGGAGCCAGAAGATGAAATCAATGAAATAGCTGAACAATTCCTGGAAACACATAATTTTTATAGAGCTGAGGTGGGTATTGAAAACCTTAGTTGGTCTGATGATTTGGCCCAATCGGCAACTGAATGGGCCGAAGAGCTCGCACGTACTTGTGCATTTGAACATTCGACTGGAAATTATGGGGAAAACTTATGGAAAGGAACATCCGGTGCATTCAGCATTCAGCAAGTAGTTGATGCCTGGGGAAGTGAAAAAGCAGATTACAACTACAATGATAATAGCTGCACTGTTGGAGCTGATTGTGGCCATTATACTCAGATTGTCTGGGAAGAGACCATTAAAGTTGGCTGTGGTACCGCAACTTGCGATGGTTGGGATGTTTGGGTGTGTCAATACACGCCGCAAGGAAATATCATTGGGCAGAAGCCGTATTAGTCTAGTTTCGGTGCACTCATCTCATTAATTTACAATTAATGGTGTAAGGATTATCTTTAGGTATGCTGGCACAAGACATTGATCACCTCATCGAGATCCTTGGACAAATCATTGATGAGGAACAAAGTAACAATTCACCATTAGGTTATTTTCCTGCATTGTATCGAAAGGTAACAGTTGAGGTCAAAGAAAAGATCAAGCAAAACTATTTTGAGGACGGACCGAGGATGGAAAAGCTGGATGTAGGTTTTGCCAACCGATACCTTAAAGCGTATTACGATTTCAAGGAAGACAAAGAAATTACTGAGTCCTGGAAGCTGGCATTTGATGCAGCATCAGACAACGGAGCAATAGTGTTACAGCATCTTTTTCTAGGAATGAATGCACATATCAATCTGGATCTTGGAATAGTTGCTGCTGAGATAAGTCCTAGAGATGAAATCTATGACCTTCAGAATGATTTCAATAAAATAAATGAGGTCCTGGGCTCTTTGGTAAATGATGTTCAGAGGGATCTTGGAAAGATTTGGCCGTTGTTAAAACTTATCGATTTTTTAGCGGCTAAATTTGATGAAGCATTGGCAGATTTCAGTATTGATATCGCACGAGAAGGTGCCTGGACTGTGGCAACAGACTTAGCTTTCAAGGAGAAATCACGAAGAGACTACATAGCTAATCTAGATAGTAGGGTTGAACGTTTCGGACAAAAAATCTATAGACCTGGGTGGTTCTTCCGTGTTTTGGTTAAAATAATAAGACTAACAGAGAGAGGAAATGTTGCCAAAAGAATTGAAATCCTGAGATAGTATTCAACGCAGACCACATTATTCCTTAATCGGAAACTTCTTCATCGCCTTACCAACACCACTCCAGATGGATTCTTTATCAAACTCAGGATTTACCTCCAAATATTTGATTGCATTGGATGTCCACACGAGTTCAGAAGATCTTCTGTCAATAACATCAATAACCAAACTTCCCTTCAAAAAGTCTTGGTATTCAGGATAAAGCATAGACAACCATTCATCTTCGAAGTTTGTGGAGTAAGATGAGCTTACTTCCATCGAATCTTCTTTCATGATCACGTAAAAGTTGACGACAAG
>JANQST010000341.1 GCA_028279155.1 Cyclobacteriaceae bacterium | reverse complement strand
AATTGATACTTGCCAGAAATAGGATCAGAATAGCTACTCCGGCAAAGACCTTGGTTGTCATCGCATTCCCAATTGGAGCAATTTCAAAGATATAGTCCGAATACAGGTGAATGTCTTTGATAGCAATTGGAAGGAATTGATAAAATCCACTTTGATAAAAATCTTCGTATGGATCATTCGGAGCTATTTTAGGATGTATTTCTGTTCTCATGATATCATCCAGGACGGTATCAAGTGCCGCTCTTGAATCTTTGTCGTTCAAAAGAACATAGGATAACGGTGAGGCAGAGGTCCAGTTTGGTTTGATTGTTTCTCCTCCATCTGAAAGCCATATTTTCGCCGGAATGTGCGTTACCTTCTCTGACGATACTACCCCTTCGATGGAGTAGATTTTGGGATCATCTTTGATTTGAATCGTTTTATTGAGCACCTCCAATGTTCCAAAAAGCTTAATCGCCACTTTGTCCGAAATAACTGCTCCATCTGGTTTTTCCATTACCAAAGAGCGTTCACCTTTCAGGAATTCGTAGGAAAACAGCTTGAAGAAGTCCTTGTCGGCCTGAAATACTTCATCCTGGAGTACTTCTTTTTCATTCACTATAAGCGTTACATCACCAATTTTTTCAAGGTTGGTTGTACGTTCCACATCGGAATACTCCATTAATTTTTCCTTGAGGGTTTTCGGTCCACGAGCCATGTTTCCAATGTTGTAAAAATTGACACCAACCCGATAGATGTTATTCACATTTTCAAAGTGTCGATCATAGCTGAATTCCTGATTGACCCACATGCCAATAACCATCGTACAGGCCAGGCCGATGGTGAGTCCGAAAATATTGACAAATGAATACGTGAAATGACGCTTCAAATTTCGAAGAGAGACGAGGAGATAATTGCGTAACATGGTCTTTTAGCTTTTGGTCATTAACTCAAATGCCAATTTCCATGCCAGCCACCTTAGAGGATCAAAAACATCGATTCTAGTTCATTTGGGATGTTTAAGCGGACAAAATTGTGTTCGGAAATGGACTTATCTACTCATTCCTCAATGTATCAGCGGGATTAGTTCGTGCCGCTTTCCCAGTCTGCCAACTGAGAGTGAGGAACCCAATGGAGAATACCAAAACAACTCCTGAAAGCAGCTCAAAAGGGCCGATTGTAATCCTATTGGCAAAATCTGCCATCACCATTTCATTGAAAAACAAATAAGCAAGTGGAATTGCTATACCAGCCGCAATCAACAACATGATTACAAATCCTCTGCTTAAAATAAATATTAGATTCTTGACCGAGGCTCCCAGTACTTTCCGTACGCTTATTTCTTTGATGCGTGTTTCAGCAGTAAAAACGGCCATTCCAAGTAATCCCATACTAGCAATTGATATTGCCAGGAATGCCAGAAAGCCAAATATTTTAAAAAGGGTTGCCTGCTGCTCATAGGCCTCTTGAATTTGATCTTCGTAGAACTGTGCTTCGAATGTATGAACCTTATCAATCTTACTCCATATGCTTTCCAGTTTGCTCATTAGTTCAACCGGATCTTCCGAGTTCACTAAAAGATTCAAAAACTGGTAGTTGTCAGAGGTACCCTGAATTATCGCACACGGTCTTGACTCTGAATGGACTTTTACGTATTGGAATTCATCTACTACTCCGACAACTTCGACACTAAGGTCTTCTATCCTATCAGATATGGTCAAGACCTCACCAATTGCCGCCTGTGGTGTAGGAAAGTTGAACTGCTTACGTAATAGCTCGTCAATGACAACAAATCTGGCATCACCTTCTTCATGATCAAATGGAAACGAACCACCAGCCAAAAATTTGTATTGATGAAGATTGAAATAATTCTTATCTGTATAGTTAACAAATGCTGTCACAGAATCCAGAGGGCCAATTTTAAACTCCTCTGCCCATACTTCTCCTGTATTGGGTACCATCGCTGACCTTGAAATCTTAGATACTTCTGGTAATTGTTCGATCTCACTCATCAGAATCTTCGAATCGTTTTCCTGTAGCGAAAGATTTAGAACATTTTCCGTTTCAAAACCAAGATCGAATTGCAAGGCAAACTTGTATTGTTTGTATGCAATGGTAGATCCTATGATGAGGAAAATAGAAATGGTAAATTGAATAACTATTAGAATCTTCCTCAAGCTCACACCTTTCAGTAACTTAATGGAAGACGCATCTCTGAATATGGATATTGCCTTCAACTTTGAAAGAAACGTTGATGGTAGAACTCCAGCTATAAATCCGATTAACATGGCAAAGGCTAGAAAATACATTCCATAAATCCATTGGAAATCCATCGTGAGCATGTTTTCTTCAATGATTAACTCCTTGAATCCAGGTCTGATCAAAACAAAAAGACCATAGGCGATAACAAGCGACACAACAGAGACAATCATCGCCTCAAAAACAAATTGTGTAAAAACTTGTCTTCTGCTAGCACCAACCACTTTTCTAATTCCTACCTCTTTTGCCCTTCGTAAAGATCTGGCTATTGATAGGTTTGTATAATTGAAACAAGCGGAAGCAATTACAAACAGTGTAAGAAATGCGAGTTGGTAAATTCCGGTCCAAGACATGCTTGGACCAATGTTATTGGACAGTTCCTCACCGGGAACAATGTTGAGCATGTTCTCTAGCGAATGATGAATAGTATAACGGTCTGTCTTCGCATTCTCAACATCAGCCACCTGGTTCATCATTGCATTTATTTTCTCTGGCCCTTCTCCTTGGGGTAAAAGGATGTACACGTAATTCTGCCAAACACTATTCCAATTAAAGAAAGTAGTTGTTTCACTACTCTTGTACCGATTCTCAGCTGTTATGAAAGAAGTAAGTGCCTCAAACTGAATGTGAGAATTCTTTGGGATGTCTTCCATGACCCCCGTGATCGTGTAGTTTTTTTCACCGGCGGTTACTATCTCTCCAACAGGATTTGAATCCTTAAAGAGTTTTTTCGCAGTTTTTTCAGTTAATACAAGAGAAAATGGATCTGTCAACGCAGTGACAGGATTTCCATA
>JANQST010000328.1 GCA_028279155.1 Cyclobacteriaceae bacterium | reverse complement strand
TATGTTGCCAGACTCAATGGTGTTGGACCATTATTTGATCAGTTGATTGATAATTTAAAGATTCGTGAAGAGAAAGGGATCATGCCACCAAAATTTGTGTTTCCTCGTGTGATCGAAGCATCGAATAATATCATTAAAGGTGCTCCTTTTGAAGCTGGTGAGCCAAGTACGCTTCAAGCCGACTTTGGAAGGAAGGTTGATGCCCTGGATCTTCCTGATAACGTAAAAGCAGACTTCAAAAATGCCGCTGACGATGCTCTCAAGAACTCTGTGCTTCCTGCCTATAATAAGCTTGTCTCATTTTTGGAAGGTCAGCAAGAACGTGCGACTGAAGAAGATGGCATCTGGAAATTACCCGAAGGCAATGACTATTTCAATGTGGCCCTTGCCCGAACGACAACCACGGATCTAACTGCGGAGGAGATCCATGAAATTGGATTGAAAGAGGTTGCTCGCATTCATGATGAAATGCGGGAGATCATGAAAAAGGTAGAATTCGAAGGGGATCTTCAGGCTTTCTTTAAATACCTAAAGGAGGATGAACAATTCTTTTATCCAAATACAGATGAAGGCAAGCAAGCCTACATTGACAGTGCAACTGTCATCATTGAGAACATGAAAGCTCGTTTGGACGAGCTGTTCATAACCAAACCAAAAGCGGACATGATTGTCAAACGAGTGGAGGCATTCAGGGAAAATTCAGCTGGGTCAGCATTTTATCAATCACCTGCTCCGGATGGGTCCAGGCCAGGAACGTACTATGCGAACCTTGCAAATACAGCGGATATGCCCAAGTATGATATGGAAGCCCTTGCATATCATGAAGGGATTCCAGGTCATCATATGGATCGATCAATCGCGCAAGAACTGGAGGGGATTCCAAAGTTTAGAAAATTTGGTGGTTACACTGCTTATGTTGAAGGGTGGGGCCTTTACAGCGAGTTGGTTCCTAAAGAAATTGGTATGTATTCGAATCCTTATTCCGACTATGGACGATTGGCAGCAGAGCTTTGGAGGGCATGTAGACTGGTTGTTGATACCGGAATCCACTTGAAGAAGTGGACACGTGAAGAAGGAATCGCCTATTATCAGAACAACACAGCAGCAAGCTATCGGGATTGCGAGCGGATGGTGGAGCGACACATTGTAATGCCATCACAGGCCACCGCGTACAAGATCGGAATGCTAAAAATCCTTGAGCTGCGAGCGGATGCAAAGGAAAAGCTGGGTGATAATTTCGATATCAGGGAATTCCATGAAGTGGTTTTGACAAGCGGCGCGGTGCCTTTGAATGTACTGGAAGGATTAGTAGACGATTGGGTAGAGCGCAAGAGCATTTAAAATAATAATATAAAAGAGTCTGGCTCAAACTTTATGTGTCACATTGAGCTTGTTGAAATGTTCGTTCGCGCATAAGTAAACGAGGTTTCGATAAACTCAACCTGACAATTAGTTCTTTGCCAGACTTTTTCATTTTTATTTGCTTCTAATTTTTTGCAAGTATGAACATTTCCATCATTGGACTGGGCCTTATTGGAGGGTCGTATGCGTTGTCACTGAAGAAACGATTCGAAGACCTAACCATTTTTGGCTGGGATGTAAATGATGAAAATCTTAAGAAAGCTGCTGAGCTTGGGTTGATTGATGAAATGTGTGCGTCGGCTTCAGATGCTATTTCCAAGGGTGATTGGATTTTGTTGGCGATTCCTGTGAATGCAATTGAAAAAAATCTTCAGGGATTATTGGATCAATTAAAAGAGGATCAGGTTTTGATTGATTTTGGTTCTACAAAAAAATCGATTTGTGAGGCTGTGAAGGATCATCCGAAAAGGAGACAATTCATTGCAGCTCACCCAATATCAGGAACAGAATACAGTGGCCCGGAAGCGGCATTTGATTCGCTCTTTGAAGATAAGGTGATGATTGTTTGTGAAAAGGATAGATCTGAAACGGAAGCTATCGAGCAATTCCGAAAGCAATGCAAGGTATTAGGAATGTCTACAACCTATTTAACCGCCGAAGAACACGACATCCATTTAGCATACGTCTCACATTTGAGTCATGTGATTTCATTTGGCCTGAGTCGGACAGTGCTGGAGAAAGAGGAAGATGAGGACAAGATTCTTGACCTTGCAGGTTCCGGATTTGCCTCGACAGTCCGGTTGGCAAAAAGTTCTCCTGAGATGTGGACACCTATTTTCCTTAAAAACAGAACAGCAGTTTTGGAAAGCCTTGATAGTTATATAGCTAAAATTTCCGAGTTTCGTGAACTGTTGGATAAGAAGGATGAGACAGGTATCACAAGTTATCTTAAAGAAAGTAGAGCAATCCGAAAGATTCTTGATTAGCAAGTGTGCGTAGATTTTCCTGTTAAGTCAAAAGCGCTAGCTCCCCTACAACATTGCAAAAAACCTGTCTACAAGAGACAGGTTTTTTTACAATAAGTATGTATTTGATATTTCAGCTTTGGATACTGACGTTCAAGTAGACTCAACGAATTAGCACTCAATACCAGAAGCCTCTGCTTCATAGGCTCCGATAGTATCCGAATATTCAGATACTGTCTCTTCACTCAAACATTCCAAGTTATTTCTGTAGTAGTCAACAGCGGTATCTACGCTTGATTTAAAGTCACATGATGTTTCAAAATTGTTTCCGGTAGCTTCGGTTATCAACTGAATGAAGGTTTCGTCACATGATACCGAATCATCTTTGCTGCAAGACATAGCTAGAAATGATGAGATAAAAATGAATATTAATAAAAAGTAAAAATTGTTTTTCATAGCTGTTAAAGATTTATGTTCTATTAATAACGTCAAAGTGCGGTCTAAGCCCTACCCCCTCACTTTCTGAACAGGAAAGGTGTTAGAGTCAAGATGGTGTATTTGCCTATAAAAGCAGGGTGGAAGGATAACTTTGAAAAGGGAATTCGGTTTCCAAAGTTTTAGATCTTCACAAACAGTTTCGTGATTTTTTCTAATGTCTTATGTAGCCACGGATATTTCTTAAGATGCTGAACAACCCAAAGCGAGTAGTACCTATTAAGCACCGTGTCATGCACAATGTCATTCATTGGATCATTTTTTCCGCTCGAATTAAAAATGATGTTGATGCATTCCATTGGTTTGTTTGGGATGTTAATCTCAAAGTCTTCGAAAGACACTCGTTTGGTTGGAAACAAAAGGTCATCGTTTCCATATCGATTCCAGTATTTGTACCAGTCCACATAGGGGAAATGTAGTTTGGAATCGATCTTGGCTAATTGATAGTAATTGGCATTGTAGTTTTTTCGAACCTCATACCCATCCTTGTTCATTTCAGGACGAATTGATTGGATGATTTCATCATATTTGAAATTATCAGTATGAACGTAAATATCTGCGTCATCATCCCAGGGCATGATACCTCCATTTCGCATGGCCCCAAGAAGTGTTCCAAAGGCAGCGGTATAAGGTATGTCATGCTTTTGAAGAATGTAATCTGAGTACTTGATCAGGTCATAGAAATCGTCTAAAAAGTCATCTTTTAAGAGGTAGATCTTATTGCACACATTGAACTCTCCCAGTTTTCGAGTTCTACCCTTAATGTGATATTCAACTCCTGATTCCACCAATTTATCTGAAGCTGGACCTTTTTTTCTTATCCAAATAGCTGTTCCTAAGAGAGCGATCAACAAGACTCCAATGATTGAGAGCGCATAGACCATAATTTATTCTAATTTCAGAATCTCTTTTTATTGGCAAAATCAAGTCTGTCTAACCCTAATCCACCATTGTTTTATTGCAGTAGGAAGCCTTTTCGAAATCACGAATGTTGATTGATATGATTGGTACATCAGGAAACATGGGCTTGAGCTTTTCTACTATTTTGTCCGATAGGTCTTTCTTTTGTTCGGTATTTCTTCCCTCCATGATATTGGCGAACACATGGATAAAATCTGATACCTCCCCGCCGACAATGTATTGTGAAAATGAATTGATTCGTACCTTGATGTCGCCTTCAGCAAATAAACCTGTGCTGAGTGCTGTTTCATGAACTGATTGCATGATGACTTCAGGAGTTTGTTGTTCTATTACATTTTTGGAGCAATCAATAACAAAGTGAGGCATGTGTTTTTTCTTGCAAAAGTACGTTAATCAATTCCTACGATTGCAGCGCTTCCTTCTCCGCGCCTATCACTACCTACATCCAAACCCAGGTAAGACCCATCTTCCGTATAGCGAATCCTGATTCCATGTGCGTTCCCTATGTTACCTTTTCTGATCTTATGGCCTTTGGCTTCCATCGAAGAAATTAAATCTTCATTGAGCGTTTGGTCAACAGCAATAAAATCCGGCTCTACGAAAGATAATTTTGGTGCATCGATGGCTTCTTGCATGGTCATATCAAAATCAATCAGGTTGAAGATGATTTGTGGTACATTTTGAGTAATTGTATGCCCTCCGGGTGATCCCAAAGCAGCCCAGGGCTTGTCATCTTTTATTATGATGACAGGACAATCACCGGACAATTTATGCCTGCCAGGGAATGCATCCATCGGGTTACCTTTTGGTTCGTAAGTAGCATATGCCATTGAGTTATTAAGAAATACACCCGTTCCTTCCACCATAATTCTACTTCCAAAAAGATTACCTAAAGTTTGAGTAGCACTCACAATATTTCCCCATTTGTCTATTACAACAAAATGCGTGGTGTTTTTACTTTCAGGAGCAAAAGGCGGAACAAAGGGGATTGCTTTTTCTTTATCAATTTGATCAGCCATTGCTGCCAACACTGGCTCTGAGAGAATGCTGTCAATCGGAGCTTCTTGCACATCCGGATCAAATGAGTAGGCCAATCGGGCTTTGTATGATTCCTTGGTCATTTCGGCAAACAGGTGCAAATAATCGGGGGAGTTGTGCTCAAGGTTCAGGTCTTGAAATTGCTCCATAACGCCCAAGTTGAAAAGTGCTGGAAAGGAATTGGCAGGAAGCGAGGCTGTGTAAACATCAAACCCTTTGTAATTGAGTTTCAAAGGCTCCCACCATTCAGCTTCATTTTTTTGCAGATCTTCAAGCGATAGAAAACTCTCTACCTCTTTCATTTGCTTGTCAATGGCTTGGGCGATTGCTCCCTTATAAAAGGGATCAACTCCTTCTTTTTGAATGGTTTTGAATGTATTGGCAAGATCTGATTGAACGAGTGTTTCGCCTTGTTTCAATGGCTCATCATTCGGACCATAAAACTTTCGGGCATAGGGAGAAAAATCTTTGAAGGCAATTCCAATCCATCGTTCAAGCGCGGGTGAGACAGGAAATCCGTTTTCAGCATGTTGAATTGCTGATTCAAACAGCTGATTCCATTCCAGGCTTCCATACGATTCATGCATCGCTTGCCAGGCGTTTAGATTTCCCGGAGTAGAAATGGACTTGGGTCCAACACGATTTTTCATAAAATCGGGAGTCGGTGCACGCATCAGGTCCGTATTGGTATTGACAGGAAATCTTCCGCTTGGATTGAGAAACCTTACCTGCTTTTCTTTTGCGTCGTATACCAGGATCGTTCCATAGCCACCTATGCCGGACATCATTGGTTCAACCACATTGAGTGTAGATGCGACTGCTATTGCAGCGTCATACGCATTTCCTCCTTTAGCCAAAATATCCAGACCTGCCTGAGTGGCTAATGGATGGGCAGAAGCAACTGCTCCTTGCCTGGGGTCGTTTTGTTTAGCTTCTTGGGAGGCACACGAAATTGTGAAAAAGAGGATTGAAAATATGATTGGATTTCTCATTTATTATTGGACTATGTTTTTTCCTAAGACTAAGATATATCCGTTAGGGTCCGTAATAT